>NZ_JAVJNP010000057.1:0-26266 GCF_040217205.1 Coleofasciculus sp. A1-SPW-01
CCAAAGCCCACCGATTTGACACCAACGGGTGAAGTCGCCTTGGGCTTCAGGTCCCCACAGTAACAGTAGGGAATGACCGAAGGTATCGGCGGGGGTGGAAACCGCCACAGTCAGGAAGTTACAGCCTTCCAAGTAGGAAGAGGCTAAACCGTGGGTATACCACGAGGTAACAAAAGTTGTACCGGTTAGCCAAGCTCCAACCGCCAAGTAGGCGCAGGGGAGCAGGAGTAGACCTGACCAACCGATGAATACAAAGCGATCGCGCTTTAGCCAGTCATCGAGTGCGTCAAACCATCCTCTTTGGCTGGGAGCGCGTCCGACAGCTATGGTCATCGTTTCAAATCCTCTTACATTAAGGGTTTACAAGGATTTTTCCCTTGACAGTTCCACAGCGATAGACTGGGAATTTTTTGACACTCTCCCTTCTTCTAGAAAGGAGATTCTATGGAAATTTCGTTCCATATATCCCGATCAACGGGTTCCCAGGCACACGACTCAAAGCCATAAAGGCATCGTGTTATTTCCTAACCCCTGTTAATTCAGGGTTGGGCGTTTCAAACCTTCGCGGCTTGGGTTTCGCCGAGTCCCGGCGTACCTTAACTGTGAGAAAGTCAGCCGACTTGACTAACTTTGCCTGAATACAGGGTGTGTCAAGCACCCTAGCGCTACCAGCTTATAATTTAACTGGCGTGGACTTAATTTTTCTTAAACTATCATATTTTTACACGAATCCTCGATTTTCGCTAGGGAGAGTAGGGGATTCAGTGCTTGAATACCATAATAGTCAAGGTTGGAAAATTTACAAATTGATACATCTGACTCAGAATTGCTACCGAGCAGCACAGGAGTCAACAAAAATGGCATAGTAATAGGCGGAGCGTATTTACACCCATTCTGAGAGGGAAGGAACAGAACAATGACAGTTACCCCAACCCAACAAGAGAACCGCTTACTGCGTCAATCTGTTTTAGGCTCTCGGCGGTTAAGCAACTACTGGTGGGCGGTAGTCGCCTCAATCGGTGGTACAGGATTTCTTTTAGCCGGACTTTCCAGTTATTTTCAACGCGATCTCTTGCCTGTGGGCGATACCAGAGGTTTACAATTTATCCCTCAAGGCATCGCCATGAGCTTTTACGGGATTGCTGGCTTGCTCTTTGCCCTCTATCTCTGGCTGGTTATCCTTTGGGATGTTGGCGGCGGATACAATGAGTTCAACAAGGAAACCGGAATGGTAAAAGTTTTTCGCTGGGGCTTTCCAGGCAAAAACCGCCAGGTTGAGTTTAGCTGCCGCCTGCAAGATGTGCAATCGATTAAAGTTGAGATCAAAGAAGGGCTTAATCCCAACCGCACTCTCTACCTGCGCGTCAAAGATCGCCGGGAGGTTCCACTCACTCGTGTAGGACAGCCTTTGTCCCTATCGGAACTGGAAAACCAAGGTGCAGAACTGGCTCGTTTCCTCGCTGTCCCCCTAGAAGGCATGTAATCGGAAATCCCGTTTAACTATCTCCTTTTTGATAGAGAAAAGGCAGAGGGCAGAAGGCTCTAAGGCAGAATGATTAAGTAGCGTAAGCTACAAGAAGGTAGGTTAATAAATATGCAAGTAATCGTCCGGCGCTGGTTCCTGGTTGCGGTAGTAATTGTTGGCTTAAGTCTCGGAGCTTGTAGTCCGTCAAAGGTGACATCCCAAAACACGACGGATTCCTCAACAGCCGCAACAACAGGAACGTCGGTAGCTCAAGTCACTAATCCTCAAATTAGCAGCTTACCCCAATTAGAGGGAAAAGCGACTGTTGTTTTAACGGTTAAAGATTCTCCGATTACCATTGAGGTCGATGGCACAAATGCTCCAATTACAGCCGGGAATTTTGTCGATTTGGTCGAGCGGGGTTTTTATGACGGCTTAGTGTTTCATCGAGTCGTGCGTGAACCTCAACCCTTTGTGGTTCAGGGAGGTGATCCCCAAGGGAAAGACCCCAATGTTCCGGTAGAGCGTCTGGGAACCGGGAGTTTTACTGACCCGAAAACAGGGCAGCCTCGTTACATTCCTTTAGAAATAAAGCCAAAGGATGCCGAGGCTCCCATCTATAGCAAAACGTTGGAGCAAGCTGGAATTTCTGCTCCTCCCCAGTTGCAGCATACTCGTGGTGCTGTGGCGATGGCACGCTCATCGATGCCAGATTCAGCCTCATCCCAGTTTTATATCGCACTATCGGATCTGCCTTTTCTAGATGGAAGTTATGCGGTGTTCGGCTATGTTAAAAATGGCATGGATGTGGTAGATACTATCCAAGTGGGCGATCGCATCGAGTCAGCCGAAGTCACCCAGGGACTGGAAAATCTGAAACGACCTGAGTCTGAGGCAGAAGCATCTCCCTAGTGCAGCTTGGTAAGGGAAGTTGAAGGAGCTGAGGTGTAGATGTGTAGGGGCGGGTTTTACAGATAACGTTTTGGAGACAACCAATAACTTAACGAAACCCGCCCTTCTAGAGCCTCGGTTCGCTAATCGCAGCAAGTGAAGGGTCAAAATTTGGGTTTGCATTCGGTTGTTGTTACAGGAATTGGTCTAATCTCAGCATTAGGGGGTTTAGAACAGAGTTGGCAACGACTGCTTAATGGTGAGTCAGGGATTCGCTCTTACCAACCCTTTCCAGAATTACCTGTTCGACCCTTGGCGCTAATCAATTCCGTGCCAAGTTCATTAATGACGTTGACTCAGGTCGTCGTCGCCGATGCTCTGGCTGATGCCAATCTTCAGACACCGATGCCTAATTGTGGTGTGGTGGTTGGCTCTAGTCGTGGCTGTCAGGCATCTTGGGAAGAGTTGATCAGAGCCGCTTTTGAGCAGGGAAGTGGTGGCGTAGGGGAGCTATTCTCTAGTCACCATTCCTCCCGGCTGAAGCAAGAGACTTGGTTAGAAACATTGCCACATCAAGCCGCGATCGCAACAGCTCGTCAAATTGGCTCGATGGCACCTGTGTTGGCACCCATGGCAGCTTGTGCAACGGGAATTTGGGCGATCGCACGAGGGGTTGAACTGATCCAAATCGGTCAATGTCAACGGGTTATTGTCGGTGCGGTGGAAGCCCCGATTACCCGGTTAACCTTGGCAGGATTTGACAAAATGGGGGCTTTGGCAAAAACAGGGGCTTATCCCTTTGACCAACGACGAGAGGGTTTAGTGTTGGGTGAAGGGGCAGCGGTTTTGGTGTTGGAGTCAGCGGAATTAGCCTTAAGTCGTGGTGTGCCAATTTATGGACAAATCTTAGGCATGGGATTAAGTTGTGATGCATACCATTTTACTACGCCAAAGTCAAGTGGTAAGAGTGCGATAACCGCAATTCAGCAATGTTTAGCTCGAAGTCATCTTTCCCCAACTGAGATCGACTATATTCACGCTCATGGCACAGGGACTCGGTTAAACGACGAGAATGAAGCCCAGTTAATGGATGATTTGTTTACCCATAGAGTAGCGGTAAGTTCAACCAAGGGAGCCACGGGTCATACCTTAGGTGCATCGGGCGCGATCGGTGTCGCGTTTTGTTTGATGGCACTCAAGCATCAGATATTACCGCCTTGTGTAGGCTTGGGCAAACCCGCGTTTGATTTAGATTTGGTGACCCAAGCACGTCGGCACAAGGTTCGCCAGGTATTATGTTGGAGTTTTGGTTTTGGGGGTCAAAATGCAATCCTGGCTTTGCAGGCTTAAGCAAGATCCCCAACTTCTTGGAGAAGTCGGGGATCTGTCTGTTTACCTCACTTACTTGAAAAGCGCTGTAAATTTAAATGCATGACAGCTTATTAGTTTTGAGTGTGATTATCTGCAGTCAAGGACGTTGGGTTACTCATTTGCAGTGCCGTTTTCGTATCCATACCTATCTTTTCCCAAATTGCCTCTAAGACAGAATTTTCATCCAGTTCCGCACTAATGTAAGTGGTATTTTCGCTAGCCACGATTGCCTGGGCTTGGGCGGCGATATCGGGATATTTTTGGAAGACGGCTTGGAGAACTTGATCTCGGCATTGGAAAAGTTCGTCATAGCCAAAAACGCGATCGCACTCCCAGAATTGAACCGCTAATTGGTGTCCGGCTAACGCTGATTTAACGGTGGCTAGAATCTCAGCATCCCCGTAGGCATTTTCGACGATAGGTGTCAGATCACGTATATCTTCGCCGTACTCTTTGGGATGAATATCACCTTCAATTTTGATTTGGATCACACGCAATTCCTCAAGCGCTGTTTCCAGAGGGGGTGGAATGACAGGGGATGAGGTTTTATTGGCGATTTTGTCCGAACGATTGGCATCCGTACTTTCCGAACGCACGGATAGTATACTCAGTAAACAGCTTACGAGTAGGGTAACTGTCATGAAGATCAGCGCTAATTTCTTAAATTGCATCTGTCAAACTATTAAAATAAATGGATTAGCAGCCCGCTTGAGTTTATTATTCCCAAGTCACTAGCCTAAAATCACCAAAGCCATTTTCAGGAAACGAGTTTTAATCGTGAGACTAAAGCCGGAAAGCTTGTTGGCTCAATCTTAACATTATGTTTGAGCATTATGGGGATTTAATTTTGGTGTTAATCTATCCGTGATCATTAAGTTGACAGGACTATCTTATAATCCTATTTTCAAAGCAAAGTCTTAAATGTTTTGGGGCTTCAATATATCTTAAAGTTTTCATGGTTTAACTTTGCATGGAAGATATATAAGATCTTAGACTAATCTCTTCAATCTTCGGCATACTGAGGAGTTGCTGAATAAGGATAGGGAACGGAAAGCGGTTGTCGTGCGAGCATCTGGCTCGCTATTTTGTCGGAGTTTTTATCTATCGAGGCTTATTTATTGCACTTTATGAACCTTTAATTGTCCTGAAACCCTTTCTTGTTAAGGGTTTCCAGTTTTTGCAGCAAGCTCTACTTAAGAAGAATGGCAGCAGGTATTCCTTACGGAGTATCCTTTTGAAAGATCGTAGCCTCTCTGCCAACAGGCTTATGCCTAAGGCATCAGGCTTATAAATGTGTGAAGCTGATACCCGCGATCGCGAGTTTTTTGATCACCATTGGTGCGAGTACAATTAACACCTTAAGCCACACAGGGGCAAACACCAGGCTAACCAATAGGCAAATCATGGCGGTAAACGCGGCGGCAAGCTGGACGATTTCTTCTGTCGTGTTAACAACCACACAAACTGCTGCGAAGGTGATTGTTAAGGTTATCAATAAAACCAAAAGCATAATAACTCACCAGGGTAGATTCGATTGAGCGATGGTTTGTGTTCCTGGGACTGATAAGACTTATGCCTGTCTCTCCACTCTCATTGTGACTGGCGACTGGGTTGTGATGCGAGGAACAATCAAACCTCCTCTCTTAACGACTACAAATTTTCAGATGGGAGTGTCAAGCGTTATCCAGGGTTTCACACAAGCTTCATCAAAGCTTCATGAAGACCTCATGAAGGCTTAATAATAGGATTAGGGGTAGCCAACCTCGAATGGCAACACTTGGCTAAGTCACATCGAATTTCATCCCCAAGTGAGTTGCGCGATTATCCCAGAGATGTTTTTGAACTGACGCATGGAAATAAGTCCTATAGGAGAGGTTGGCTCTAGCCACTTACTCTTACAATTTATGAAGAATTAACCCACAAAGCTATATATGATTCTCTCTACTGATATCCAGATTCCCTTTTCTCGTTCCATTGTTTTTGCGACCTACCGTGATAGGTTAATGGAGTTAATCCCCTATATGACGAATGTTCGGAGCATCGAGGTGAAGTCCCGTCATCAAGACAATGCATGTATTCACGCCGTCAACGAGTGGCACGGTGGTGGCGAGATTCCAGCTCCGGTTAGAACACTGTTGAGCAAAGATATGCTGAAGTGGACAGAATATAATACCTGGAATGAGTCAGATTATACTCTGGTATGGAGTATCAAGACTCATGCCTTTACCGAAGCTGTTCACTGCGCTGGCAAGAATCGCTTTTTGAATGATCATGGTCAGACGTTGATTGAAAGTCGCGGCGAAATCAGGATTGATCCTAAGCGGATTCAGGGAGTCCCACCGTTGTTAAAAAACAAGGTTGCATCAGTGGTTGAGGATTTTCTGAGCAAAAAAGTTGAACCTAACCTGCTACAGATGAGTGAGGGAGTACGTCAATACCTAGACCAACAAACCATTAAATACAAACTTGCTTAAAGCGGCTTTATGGTTTGACATACAGGTTCGTAGTAAGGGCTTTAGCCTTATTCCACCATTTTAGCTGTGTCACGCCGCCATCGTGGGTTAGGTGTATGCCTTCGTCTAAGGGCGAAGAACCCGTGTCCCTGAGGTACGATACTATCGTGTCCTGATATAGCTGATTGGGAAGGAGGCGATCGCACAACGATGACAACCACGCTAAATCAAACCATTACCTTAACCGAATTCCTCCAACTACCAGAAACAAAACCTGCCAGTGAATTTATTAATGGTCGCATTTACCAAAAACCAATGCCCCAAGGCAAACACTCCCGGCTACAGCTTAAACTTTGCAACACGATAAACCAAGTCGCTGAAGAGTCGCAAATTGCCCTCGCTTTCCCAGAACTGCGTTGCACGTTTGGTGGGCGTTCAATTGTACCTGATGTTACCGTATTTCAATGGGGAAAAATCCCCGTTGACGCTGACGGTGAAATAGAGAATGTATTTGCGCTTCATCCCGATTGGACAATTGAAATTCTCTCTCCCGATCAGAATGCGACTAAGGTGATCAGAAATATTCTCCATTGTCTAAGACACGGCACTCAGTTAGGATGGTTTATTGACCCGGATGAGCGCTTAATTCTTGTATTTCTGCCGGGACAACAACCTGTAGAAATGACAGGTGATGATCCGTTACCTGTACCGGAGTTTTTGGAATTAAATCTAACTGTTGCTCAGGTGTTTGCTTGGTTAAAGAGAGGCAAATAGTGAGACGACAGCAATTGATATAGCCATTGTGTATTATTTTACTCATCTTTTGGTAAAAACAAGGTAAACTGTCACGCATTTAAATTGGGAATGGTTAGCGAGCAAGATGCAAAGCCTGCGGCATGGCTTCGCTAAACGCATTACAAGGGTTTTGCAGTTTTTGACATTAAGGTTTAAATGCCGAACAGCTTATTCTCAATTTCCTGTCTGACTGTGGAAGTTACATTAGAATTACTATTCAGCTCCTCCAATAGACATCTATTGGCATTATAATATTTCTTTAGTAAATTCCTTTGCTCGTCGTCTAACTGTAAATCGTGACCTAAAATATTTCTTATTTTATCAATCCAGCCTTGACCATTATTTTGCCGCCAATCTTCAAAACGTTCTTTCTCTTTATCAAGGTCAGGCAGTTCAGCTTTAATTTTTTGCAAGGCTTGCTTCAATTCAGGCTCAAGATCAAGAGCAAAGACAGAAACAATAACATTTGCTGGATCAGTATTAGGGTTATCAAAAAAGGCAATATCAAGAACAACGTCACAGGCACGATTAAAGCAAGGGAAAAATTGACGAGCTTTACCCGGAGAACAATTAGGGTCAAGTTTACGGGCAAATGTAATCCCAAGCAGCCAAATGAGAGCCAGGTAAAATGCTCGGACTTTTACTGGTTGGTAATGAGGTTCAGTTTGAAGAGATTTTTTATTTACCCAAGTAAGAAGTTCTTGTAATTTCTCATTGTTAGCTATTAGCGCATCAGCTTCTGCTTTCTTTTGCAATAAAGTGGCTTCGTCAGCGTTTACGGTACTAGCTGTCTGTGAATTATCTTCGGATGATTCTTTGTCGGTTGCTCCAAGTTCTTTCAGCTCATCCACAGACTGTTTGATAAAGTGATTAACTAACCAATCACGGACATGAGAGAAGTTGCGATCAAAATTCAGATATATCGCGCCTACTAATGCCTCGAACATCTCACCAAATAGATTAACTTGTTTGCTTATCTCTTTATCTTTTGCACTTCCTCCAAGTCTACAGATCTTCCTTAAGTTTAACTTGTGTGCAAATTCACAAGCTTTTTCCCGGCGCACTATGTTACTTTTTAATTCAGTAATTTTACCTTGATTTAGAGTAGAGTCATTTTTATGTAAATAGTCAATTACAACAGCATTGAAAATTGCATCGCCCAGAATTGCCAGCCTTCTGTAATCACGCTCCTGTTTGACTTGTTGCTGCTTATCTAAGTTACGATCTTCAAAGATATATGAAGGATGCGTCAGAGCAACTTCAAGCAACTCCGTATGGTTAAAATCAGCAATGTTGATTGCCTTTTTAACAGCCTCTATATTTATATCCATAATTCAAACTATAAATTGAACTGATAGTAGCAATTTTATGTGCAATCTAGGTTTTAAATTTCCTTAAATTTTCCATCTGAGTCAACATACCCAACGACTCGTGCAGATTTCGTAACACTGTTGGAGTGTAATTCGGTTATATCTCTTTTTAAATTCAGTGCATTTTTACAATTTTCACTAACAAAAACTACAAACAAATCAACTTTGTTTTTCTGGCTATCACTATTAATATCTTGGATTTTTATCTCCAATAGCGTTTTATAATCAGCTATCGAAGAATTTATTATATGCACGTTTATCCTCTTGACTTTTTCGTCCTTATCTGTGATTAGAAACCTTAAACACTTGTCCGGAGCCTTGGTAATCTCCTGGTGAGGATTTTGACGCTTTAACCACTCAAAAACGGCTGCTTCTACTGTAGCCACAGAGTCATAGACTCTATCTGCATAAGCATAGAAAGCGCTATCGTCATCTCGATGAGCCAGCAAATAGGATCGTAATTCCTTTTTACTCATTGTCTGAAAATTAGGTTGCATTGTCATAAATTAACTCACCATCAGGGTCAATTAATATTTCTATATCGTCCCCAGCCAGAATAAAAAGATTGCCTGTCCGTTCATCGATGCGAACAAGGAAAATAGGCTGGTACATCTTGGTTAAAGCATAACAAACTAAGTAACACTTCGATGCCTGGGCTGCCGTTGGAAAAATTTTTCATCCTCCATCCACTTCAGTCTATCTAGTTTACATTTTTCCAGCCCTTGATACTTTAGTTCTTGCCCTATAGCTGAACAGCGATCGCACGGACAGAACGTTGAGCCGTCATGCATTTATTTAAATTGGGTATTAGTAGCGAGGAAGATGCAAAGCCTGCGGCATGGCTTCGCTAAACGCATTACAAGGATTTCGTCATTATTGACATTAAGGTTTAAATGCCGAACAGCTTAAACTGACTGCCAAAGCTTAATTTTGCGATCGCTCCCCGCACTGACGAGAATATCCCCATGGGGACTAAACCCTAGAGAACGAACGGGTTGGGCATGTCCTGACAGCTTAGTTAATCGTTGACCATTTTGAACATCCCACAATTCAATTAGCGCACCACTTCCACTGGCGAGAACTTGACTATCGGGACTAAATGCCAAAGCCGCCACCCCTGGTGACTCGGGGGCAAACGTCCGTAATAGTTTACCCGATTGAGGATTCCAGATGGTTATTGCCCGACTGCTACCACTGGCAAGGATCAGACCATCTGGGCTAAATTCTAGGCAAGTAATGCTCGTCGATTGATTGGTAAACGTCATTAGCGGTTTACCATTATGAGGATTCCACAGTTCTAGGGTGCCATTCAAACTGCCCACGGCACAACTATGACTATCGGGGTTAAAGGCAATATGTCGGGCTGAATTGGAGTTTCCGGCTAAAATACGTAGCAGTTTGCCCGTCCGTACCGCCCAGAGTTTAATTTCACAGTCCCCACTACTGATGAGGATCTGACCGTTAGGACTAAATACAATACCTCGCACCCGATCCGCACGACTGACCAGGGTATTGAGCAGTTTTCCGGTGCTAAGTGACCACAGCTTGATGGTTTTATCATAACTGCCACTGGCTAAAATCTGACCATTTGGACTAATTGCCACACAGGTTACACGGTGGCTATGTCCAGTTAAGTTATGCAAAGGTTTGCCGAGGCGTAATGCCCACAGTTTAATGCTTTTGTCATAACTGCCACTGACTAACGTCTTACCATCTGGACTGATAGCAATGGCACGAATCTCATCCGTATGTCCAGAAAGAGTCCGGCGCAGCTTTACCTTTTCCCAGGGATTGGGTGAGGTGGAAATGGGCAATAACTGAGTAATTAGAGACATCAGTCCTTTGGCTTTGGACTGAATTGGCGATCGCTTCTTGATCGGAATCGGTGCTGGTGGCGGTAAGGAGGGGGTGGGCGCAATAATTTCTTCAATACAACGACGAATCATGGCTGGGGTTTGCGGGCGTTGACCGGGAAACGTCGCCATCAGATAATCGACTAAATCCGCTAATTCTTTGCTAACTTGCGGCGCACTCTCTCGCCATTGCAATTTGCCCGTCCGGGGGTGAGACTCAAAATCGTTGGGAGATTTGCCTGTGAATAAATAGACAAAGGTGCGACCTAGGGCAAAGAAATCTGATTGCGCCACGGCTTTGCCCTCCATTTGTTCCGGTGGTGTATACCCACTGGAGATAATCACGGTGCCAGTTTCATCTTGTTTTTGCCGTTGTAAGTAGGTTTCGGTGATCTCCCGCACTGCCCCAAAGTCAATTAATGCCAGTTGCCCATTGGGTCGCAGAATAATATTGGAGGGCTTGATATCTCGATGGATTAGCTCTTGTTTGTGCAGTTGTTCTAAAATATCGACCAATTGTTTCAACCACGCGATCGCCTGGTTTTGAGTTAGACTCAGAAGCGGTTTGTTCCGACGCGATCGCCACTGCTTTAACGTAAGCCCCTCAATTTTCTCCATGACTATGCAGTGCAGGGAGACTTCTGTCCCCTGTGACCAGACAAAATAGCCATCTGACTCAACTCTAGGAATACCGGGATGCTGAAGCCGACTCAAGACTGTGGCTTCCCGCTGAAAGAGGGATATAGCTTTTTCTTTCGCATCATGGCTATAGAACCGATCCAGATTCAGAACTTTCAGAACTTTGGCAATTCCCTGATCATCGACTTCAAAGGTTTGACTAAACCCACCTTTACCGAGTGTTCGCAGGACTCGATAACGGTTTTGAAGCAACAGGTTGGGGTATATCATGAGGGGGGTTAGAAACAGTAATCTTGGCTATGTCGCAGTATCACTTATCTCTTTTTGCTTCGCCACTTATGCCAAACCTCTAGGGTCTGCTTACAATCTGCCTTCAATCGCATCCAGTAAGTTGATCGTGTTAAGTCGTGCATATCCCACCATTTGGTCAGATGTTCCTTCTAGTATAGAAAGAATCGCTTTAAGTTGATCATCTAGGCGCTCTGTGTCTTTTAACACATACAATCGATCCCTGACGCGAGTAAGAATTAGGCGAATTTGTAGCGTCTTCAGATCATCGGATACCTGTTCTTTGACTAGGGCATGACTCCTGAGTAGCCCCAGTTGACTTACGGATTTTGTTTGACAAACAGTTGAAATTTGCTGACACACCTGGTCGATAAATTGATTGGTGGCATACTTCAACAAAGCCGGCTGAATGGTAAAAATCGCTTCATTAGCTTCGGCATTGGGTTCTTTCTCCAACAGCGATCGGCGTTTGAGGGATTCCAACGCCGCCAGGAGTTTCGATAAGGATGTCACCGAAAACTTCATTGCCTCTTTGAATTCCGAAATTGAAAGCGGCTGATTTTCCAGTGCCAACCAATAAATGATTTCCTGTTCTAAAGGAGATAAACGTTGGAATTGTTGATTAAAAACATTCGGTAGAATATCACCAATAATTAATGTACTTTGCTCTAAAAATTCCGAAATATTTCCGTCAAATATTTCTTGGATAGTTGTCGCCATAATTTTTAGGGCTAACGGATTGCCGCGATAAAGCTGAATCAGGGCATCAGCACTTGACTTTAAGGAGGAAAATCCTTTCGTTTCTAAAATGCGTTTGGCATCCTCCGCACTTAAGCCTTTGAGTTTGAGTTCTCGAACAGGGAGTTTTGTACCCGCTAATGAGGCAATTTCTATCGGTTTTTCCCGACTAATCAGCAATAAGCAGCTTTGATGGCGTTCTTCAGCCATGCGCCGAATCAGTTCCCCATAGTCTTGATACCCTTCTCGATAATGTCCGGCTAACCTGCCACTACTCATGATAGTTTCCACATCATCGAGGAGCAACAAACAGCGATGGCGTTGGCAGTAGTCCATCAGTTGCGAAATTTGACCGTTAGTGGTATCGGGTGACTCTAGTTCCTTACCCTCCGATAAAAAGTCGATGATCTCACTGAGGAGATCACCCAGGGGTGAAGCATGACGTAGCGATCGCCAGATCACATATTCAAAGGAAGATTGTACCTGTTCAGCTACCTTCGCTGCCAGGGCGGTTTTACCGATTCCCCCCATTCCCAGGAGTGCTACGATACGACAGCGTTCTTTGACAATCCATTGCTCTAGCTGTTTCAGTTCCGACGTGCGACCGTAAAAGATGGAGATGTCAATGGTTTCTCCCCAATCTTGGTGACTACGACTATTGGAGGGTGTCGTCTTGCCTTGATCGACAATTTCTTCCCAGTTGAGTCCTAGAACGTGACAATATGCTTTAAAGGCATGAGCACTAATGGGTTGTCTTCCGGCTAAAAACCGTTTCCATGTCCCTTGGGAGAGTCCAGTGGCATAAGGTCCGCCAGTATACCACGGTTTATCCGGTTCCAGTATTCGACTAGCCTCAAGCAAGCAGGTGTCGTCATCATCAAGACTCCAACTCCACCCCTTTTCATTTCTGGCTTGCTTGATTTTAGCGAGTCCCCATTGAGAGGCTTTAAGAGTCGGCACTGTCTCACCTTAGTTTTGCCATTTGTCAAGATCGATTTTAGAGCAATTTCTAACGTTATGGATAAAAGCACACATTCAAAGGTGTCATGACCCAAATAATGGAGTCACGCTCATTATGCCCTGAACTAAAGTAATCTTCCAGAAGGCTGGCGTTTATTGTGACAATTTTATCATATATACTGTTGAGCTAAAGAGCAATTACCTGGTACTGTCCAATACCAAATCGGGCAAAGCCAGTTAATTGTAGGGGCGGGTTTAGCCATTCAAGCTAGCTTTGTATTAATAACTGAGCAACAAAACCCGCCCTTATTGAGGATACTCAATCTGGTTTGACTATCCTCTGTATAATTTAGTCCGCGCAGGCGGACTTTGTTTATGTAGCTGTGACTTCCTCCTCACCAGGGCAATGAAATTTTTGATAACTTTCTCTTAACGATCTAGGGCTAAAGCCCTGACTACGGACTCTCTATTTTAATCCTCAAAGAGACGCGATCGCTCCTACACTAGAGTTATAATACCTAGTCATTGATGTAGAGGCTTCTATGCATCTGCAACCTCGCCCATTAATCACTCGCCTTACGGCTGTCCTCAGCCTTCTACTCCTCAGCGCTTGTAACGGGAGTAACACGAATCCAAACAATTTCAGTGGTCTCACCATTAAATTCCTAGCAGGTAGCGCCTTGGGAGACTTCTGCAACCAAGCGGCAGAAAACTTCAATCAACAACAGCCCCAACTTGATAATGGCACCGCCATCCGCCTAACTTGTGAATCGATGGGGAGTGGCGATATTGTTACTAGCTTGGTTTCTCAAGCCGAACAACTCAAAAATGGCACTCTGGAAGCCGAGTCTGCGGAATTGCCCACCTTGATTTCCGTTGATGGCGAGATTTATCAAAGTCAGTTAATCTACCGGATGAATCAGCTATTTCCCGGACAAAACTACATTCCAGAGATTCCCGACTCCCCCCTGCTGGCAAATAGTCCGATGGTCTTTATGGCACAGGAGGATGTTGCAACAGGATTGAAGAACACAGCTAATCCGTTCAAAGCCCTAGTCACGGCTGAAACCCATCAAGATATCGACCCTGCCAGTCCCCCCTTAGCCGTTCACTACGTCCATACCGCACCCACCCGTTCTAATTCTGGCTTACAAACCTTAGTCGCCCAATATGCGGCGGTTTCGGGGAAGCGTCCCGAAGATTTAACGGCGGAAGATGTTAAGAACTATGAATCCCAAGTTCAGCAAATCCAAAGCAAAATTACTCGGTATGGCGTTTCCACTGATTCTCTAGCGGAAGCCATGGTGCAAAATGGACCGTTTTGGGCATCTGTGGGTTCAGTTTATGAGTCTTCAGTGATTGCGGCAAATGCGAACCCCCAACCGAATCAACCCCGTTACCAAGCCGTTTATCCCAACGCCACCTTTACCTCAAATATGCGGGCGATTATCCCCAATGCGCCTTGGGTGAGTGAGGAAGAAAAAGCCGCCGCCGAGAAGGTTGTTACTTATTTACAATCGCCTGAAGCCCAACAAATTGCCACGGAACTGGGTTTGCGTCCGGGAACCCCAGGCGTCGCTTTAGGACCGAAGTTTATTCCAGAGTTTGGCGTTGATCCCCAAGCGAAATATGATTCCTATCGTCCCCCGCAACCCGAAGTTGTTGAGGCAATGTTAACCTCCTGGCAAGAGGTGGCAAAGAAACCCTCCCAGGTGGTTGTGGTAGTGGATACATCGGGTTCGATGCAAGGAAATAAATTACCTGCTGTACAGAATACACTGCAGAACTACATTAACAGCCTCGGATCTAAAGATAAGATTGCCCTGATTGATTTTAATGATGAAATTAGCCAACCTGTGTTGGTCGAGGGAACCGATGCCGGACGGAATCGTGGTTTGGAGTTTATTAGTGGTCTTCAAGCTTATGGAGGGACTAAACTCTATGATGCGGCACTTTATGCCCGTAACTGGTTACAAGACAATCCTCGCCCGGATGCGATTAATGCGGTGCTAATTCTCACCGATGGGGAAGATTCGGGGTCTCAGATTAATCTGAATCAACTAGAACAAGAATTGCAACAAAGTGGGTTTAATAGTGATCAGCGAATTGCATTTTTTACCATTGGTTATGGTAAGGAAGGTGATTTTGATCCGGAGGCGCTGAAGGCAATTGCTGACCTGAATGCAGGCTATTACCGTAAAGGAGATCCCGAAACGATTGCGACGGTTATGGATGATTTACAGGTTGAATTCTAATGGGTCATTGGTATTATTTCATTGGTCATTCGTCAAGTAAGTAAAGGGCGGGTTTTGTAGCCAAGCTAGGGAAAAGAATCAACATTAGTCCCTAAACCCGCCCCTACATACTCAAAACTCAAACCTTATGAAACTGGCAAATCCACTTAACTACCCTTTAGCTGTACTCGCTGGCGGAATTGTTCTTGTTGTTGGCGTTCGTCTGGCTAACTTATCCAGTGTGGTCATGTTACCCTTTGCCGCCGTTATTGCCACAGGCGGTGCGATCGCACTCAAATCGAAAGAACCGGAAACGTTGAATCTAGAGAACCCGGAACTGGCGCGGGAACTGCAATTGGTCAAACAGCAAGCCCAGACGTTAGCAGGGAAAGCAGAGATATTGCGATCAGAAGCCACTAAACTCTTAAGCGATGGCTTAGAAGTCGAGTTACTCGCCGCCGTTCAGTATGCGTGCGATCGCGCCTCTGAATTACCTGCTAAAGTTGACCAGTTGACTCAACGCTTTCAGGGGGCTGATTCCCTACTATCCGTCAGTGATTTACAACAGCAACTCGAACAGGTCAATCACAAACAAACCCAAGCGAGTGGTGTTGCTAAAGACCAACTTAATAAACTTACAGAAAGCTTGCAGCGTAATCTCCAGTTAGCGCGTCAGGGACAAGATGCGCGTCAAGCACAAGTTACCAGCCTTTCGACTATGATTGCTGATGCAGCCGGGGTGTTACAGCAACTCCAAAATAAGCTAAGAACTGCCGATTTAAATGACTCCGAACAAGCCAGAGAACTCCGTTCCTTGAGTGAAGAACTTCATAGTTTAGAAGAGAGTTTCGATCTATTGGTAACAAAATAATCCAAGTACACCAGAACAATGGCAACCAAAACTCGTCAATCTCAAAACCCAACCCGGCTGTTAACCTCCATTGGCATTATCCTGGTATCTTTAGGTTTAACTTATGCCCCTTTACCTGGATTCAACCAGACTGTTGTGGTGGTTAGTGGAACTGAACTGGCTGAACCCCTGCAAAGTCTAGAAGCAAAGTTTGAAGAAGAAAATCCGGGAATTGACTTAGAACTCAAGTTTCAAGGTTCCCAGGATATGGTAAATAACTATATTGATAACCAGAACGACTTCCAGCCTACGGTACTCATTCCCGCCAGTAGCGAGATTGTACAGGAATTACGCGATCGCATTCAGGCGCAACAGAATGGTGAACCTTTCTACAATACGCCTCAACCTATTGCCAAAACGATCCTTGTGGGTGTAGCTTGGACTCAACGTGGCACTATTCTGTTTCCCAACGGGCGTTTCCAATGGCAACGGGTTGAACAAGCCATGCAAGCAGGAAACTGGGAAGAAATTGGCGGGAATAACGATTGGGGCAGTTTTGATTTTGTAATTACCGATCCCACCCGTTCTAATAGTGGTCAGGTAACGTTAGGACTATGGGCGCAGTCTAAATTAGGCGGACGTCCACTCAGCAGCGCTGCATTAAACAATCCTGAAATTAATTCCTTATTTAGTTTAATTAAGCGTTCCGTCTATCAGCCGCCCCGTTCAACTGACATATTACTACAAGAATTTATCAGTCGGGGTCCGAATGATGCAGATGTGGCGACCGTATATGAAAGTATTGCCCTCTATCGTTGGCAGCAATCAGCCGCGAATCAAGGCAAACCCTACCAAATTTATTACCTTGATCCGACAATTGAAACGGTATCTACCGCAGCCATTGTACGACGCAATGTGAGTGAAGGTGAGGCAAAAGCTGCCCAACAATTTTTAGAGTTTCTGACTCAACCGCCCCAACAGGAAGTGTTTGTGCAGTACGGTTTCCGTCCCGTTAATAATACCGTTGATTTACAAACCGTTGCCAATAGTCCTTGGTCTCAGACTATTCCAGGTGCTGAGATAAATCCCCCTGGAAACGTGATTCCACCCCCGGATAAGCAAGTGTTAACTGAAATTCAACGGTTGTGGGAGAGGGCAAATTAATGAAGTCATTTGTCATTCGTCATTTGTCATTTTTCATAGGAACCATAACGTACCATTTCAGCAAGCCGTCATAAAAAACCGTGGAACTTTCTAAGTCCCACGATATTTGGCATGAGGAGTTTTAGCTTTACCTTCGATTCTAAAATCCCTCACTCTTTAACATGTCCCCGTAACCATTTTGGTAACGAGATGTTAGAAAAAGTTATTTGTGTTGATTGTTTACCGTTCATTGTTCATAGACTAATGCATAGGATCTATCTGTAGAGTGCGTTAGCGTAGCGTAACGCACCATTGTCGCTACACCCTGTCTCTTAATCCTCTAATTCAGGTGGTGAATCAGGGATAGACTCAGGCTGTTCTATCGGTTGAGGAGGCAAAAAGCGATCGCGCATTTGTTTGAATGCTTGGGGATTGAGTAACCACTGGGCAATAAACACAGCAGCGCCCGCCGAGAGGATAATCACCAGTATCCCAAAAACTCCTAAGATGATCTTGAACCAATCCTGACTAGAGGATGCGACTTCAACGTCTATAGGTTCGGACATTTCCTCGTCCTCCTCACCAACAGGTTCCTCTGTGGCTGGCAATTGAGTCTCTAACTCGATAGTCTGGGCATTATTTTCCAGTTGTAATCCGTCCAGATTCAACACCACCGGATATTGTGGAGAAACACCACAATAGGTGAGAACAACCGAGGCGTTATCATAACCATTTCGTTGATTTGCCTGATCAACCAGAAACTGTACTGCTGCTTCTAGGGATAGCTTGCCACTGAACACATCTTTGGCAAAATCCCCATAAACAGACTCGATCAAATTGTTATCACTTACCCCATCTGAACAGAGCAACAATAAACCATCTTCCTCTAAAATCAAGCGGCGTACATGGGGATAAAGAGACTCCGCATCCTTAGTTCCTACGGCTTGGGTCAATGCGCCAGAATCTGGGCGCTGTAAGGCATGACGGTAAAAACTTCGACCCATCCTGACTTCCCGCGTCGCCACATCATCATCGACAGTAAGCTGTTGGCAGTAGTCGGGAGTGATCCAGTAGGCACGACTATCCCCGACACTGGCAATGTAGAGTTCGTGACTATTGCCTTCGCTATCCGATTGAATCACCGTTTGCGGCAATTGTAGGGCTAGGGTTAAAGTTGTACCCATGCGCCGCCGGGATTCTCGTTCTTGTTGGTCGTTTTTGGAAGCAATAAGATTATTGACAACTCGAACAATTGCCGATAGTTGTTGTGCCACTAAATCCGGACTCATCAGTTCCGGATCTTCGAGTAACTCAGCTAGCAACGCCCGCACCTGAATTTTCACCGACTGCATGGCGATATGGCTAGCGACTTCGCCACCTTCATGTCCGCCAATCCCATCACAGACGAGGGAGAGATGGGGAATCAGGGGATCAGGTTCTGCGGTCAAATCCGATCGCAGAGGATAGCAGCTATCCTCATTGTGGTCATGTAAAGGTCCCGTATCCGTGAGTCCAGCTACTTCTAAACGTAAGGGTTGTTGCGAAGATTGAGCCAACAGAAGCTGATTAAGCTGAACGGCAATTGCCTCAAAGGAGGGGTTAGGCGTTTGCATTTGCTGGGCGATATCTCGCAGTTGATCCGCCACCGCCACGGATGCTGTGCGACACCAAGATTCCCAACATTGTCCTAGCTGTTGCAGACTCGCCTGAGTTCGGGAGTGGGGTAAAGTTGTTGTACCTCTAGACGCACTGGTTGATGAGTCGGTTTTTTTACCTCTGACTGACAGGGGGACAGGTGCGGGATCAGAATCCGTCGTCCCATTCCTAACCAGTTCCCGCAGTCGCACCCGCCAGCCTTCGACTCGCACCTGTTCGGGATCAACCAGGGTGGCGGCTACGCCTAATTCAACTAACGGTTGCCATAACTCTAAAATTTGCCATAACCAATAGATCTGACGCACAGGGGAGGCTTTTGACCATTGTGACGTAATCGCCGGATAGAGTTCACCGTTGTTGTTAATTGGGACATTTTCCAGCAAAATAATCGGTGTATCTGATTCCGAGTCTGCCCCTGCACAAACGCCATAAACCTCTGGAATGTGGAGACGATGGGGATACAGGCGTAGATAGGGGAGAAACATTTCACATAAGCGATCGGGAGCCTGGGGTAACTCCTCTGGGTGCAGATCCAGCCAAATTTTGGGGGCGACGACTTGATACCGTTCGGCAACCATTTCCCCCACTGGGATCGATGCAGCCGTTGCACCTACTGCCCACAGATAATGATTAGTTTGCGGCTGATCAGTACTCATAAATCTTAAAAAATAATTTTGGAATGAATTGGCAACTGGAGTGTTTTAATACCAAGCGTCCCGATTCAGAGTTTAATTCCCTATCATTCCCCTAGAATTAATAAGCATAATCAAAACACGGCGCTGTGTCTATAGTTTGTCCCTCATTCTTGGTCATTTTTCATTGCCTGTTGCTCGCCATAGCGCCATGGCACGTCTGGAACACCCCAGCTCCTACAAGAAATGGCGGACTGGCGAATTAAACTAGAATAAAAGGCTTTCAACCCAGGATACACTGGATTTTTATATGTCACTCAATCCTTCCTTACTTTGGCTCCTGGCAGGATCAATGCTTTGTCTGGTGGAGCTATTCGTCCCGACAGCGTTTGTTGCCTTTACCATGGGAATTAGCGCGTTAGTCGTGGCACTGGTGGCGTTAATGATTCCCCTGTTTCCGGTACAAGTTGTGCTATGGTTGGCGCTATCCACAGCGCTGGTGATTGCATCTCGCCGCATTCTCCCAGCCGCCAAGGTAGCTAAACGTCTCGATGCTGTGGAAGCTCGAACCCTGACCGAAATTCCCCCTGGAGAAACGGGACGCATCCTCTATGAAGGCAATTCCTGGCAAGCGCGTTGTGACGATGAAATGGCGGCGATCGCACCCAACCAAAAGGTTTATGTTGTCCGCCGTCAAGGTAACACACTCATTGTGGTTCCCCAGACTCTCATACATTAAATTTTTCGTTTGAAATACTCTGGCTACTCTTGACGGGTGGCATATTATCAAACTTTTAGGAGGTAAAATAACATGGATATATTCGCTTGGCTCATTGTTCTGGTGCTTGGCGGTTCCACTATGGCTAGCTCCATTAAGATTGTTAATCAAGGAAATGAAGCGTTAGTGGAACGATTGGGGAAATACAGTGGCAAAAAGCTGGAACCCGGCTTGAATCTTATGGTTCCGGTTCTGGATCGCATCGTGTATAAGGAAACAATTCGGGAAAAAGTGCTTGACATTCCTCCCCAAAAGTGCATCACTTGCGATAATGTTTCCATCAGCGTGGACGCCGTGGTCTATTGGCGGATCATGGATATGGAAAAAGCTTACTACAAGGTCGAAGATCTGCAAGCCGCCATGGTGAATTTAGTGCTGACGCAGATTCGTTCAGAAATGGGCAAACTGGAACTGGATCAGACCTTTACGGCGCGTTCTGAAGTGAATGAAACCTTGCTGCGGGAATTGGATATTGCCACTGATCCTTGGGGCGTGAAAGTGACACGGGTGGAATTGCGGGATATTGTGCCATCCAAGGCGGTACAAGACTCAATGGAGTTGCAGATGTCAGCCGAACGGCGCAAACGGGCGGCAATTCTCACCTCTGAAGGGGAACGGGAATCGGCAGTGAATAGTGCCAGAGGGAACGCGGAAGCCCAAGTGCTAGATGCAGAAGCGCGACAAAAGGCGGCGATTTTAGACGCAGAGGCGCAACAAAAGGCGATTGTCCTCAAAGCTCAAGCCGAACGCCAGCAGTCCGTTCTCAAGGCGCAAGCTACCTCTGAGGCGCTGCAAATTGTGGCGAAGACACTCAAGAGTGATCCTGTTGCCCGTGATGCCCTACAGTTCTTACTGGCACAGAATTACCTAGAGATGGGTAAAGAGATTGGCAGTAGCGATAGTAGCAAGGTGATGTTTATGGACCCCCGTGCGATTCCGGCTACGATTGAGGGGATTCGATCCATGGTTGGCGATCGCGAATCGTTGGATTCGGAACCGTTCAATTTTGAGTCGCACAATACCCGTTAAGCTGGTAAAGGATCATTTGTTATTTGTCATCGTTTTCGGGTGGGCTATGCCCACCTTTTTTTGCTGTCTGAAGTGGGGAGGAATTGTTCATGGAAACCCGCCAATCTCAAGTCCTCGCTGGACTCCTGGGAGTCTGTGTGGGCGATGCGTTGGGTGTACCTGTTGAATTTACCACCAGGGAGGAACGCCTGCGATCGCCTGTTACTACTATGCAGGGCTATGGAACCTATAATCAACCCCCAGGAACTTGGTCAGATGACAGTTCTCTCACCTTCTGTTTAGCCGAAAGCCTCTGTCAGGGATTTTCCCTCGACGCGATCGCACAATCCTTTTGTCGTTGGCATGATCAAGCCTATTGGACACCTCACGGAACGGTTTTTGATATTGGCATGACGACAGCAGCCGCCCTGCGTCGCCTGCGTTGGGATCAGGTTTCCCCCTTAGAATCAGGCGGTAGGGATGAACGAAGTAATGGCAACGGGTCACTGATGCGAATTCTGCCCATGGCATTTTACTATAAATCCCTCGAATTTCCTGATTTAATTCACAGAGTTCACCAGGTTTCTAGCATTACTCATGCTCATCTCCGTTCTCAGATGTCATGTGGAATTTATATCAGTATCGCGATTCAATTACTAGAGGGTGATGATCCAGCGACGGCTTATTTTAAAGGAATTCAACAGATTCAAAAACTCTACAATCAACCCCCCTACACCTCAGAACTGGATAACTTTGCCAGAGTCTTCAATGGAGAAATCGCCCAGTTTCCTAGGGAGGCGATTCAATCGAGTGGTTATGTTATTCATAGCTTAGAAGCCGCGCTTTGGTGTTTTTTAACCAGTACATCTTATGCCCAATCCGTGTTAAAAGCGGTTAATTTGGGTGGAGATACAGATACCACGGCGGCAATTACAGGCGGATTAGCTGGACTATATTACGGTGTCGAACAAATTCCCCAAGACTGGCGCGATCAAATTGCCCGAAAGGACGATATTGTTGACCTCGCCCAGCGTTTAGCGTCATCTCTAGCCTCGGAAAATTCAACCAAGGACAAATAACCAATGACAGGTAAAAGGGTAGAAGGAGACAAAAGTTATATCGTATTGTAGGGGCGGGTTTAGCCGTTTAATTGATGGGTATACCGATAACTTATCAACAAAACCCGCCCTCTTGTCGTTTAGATTTGAGACGAATGACCAAGAATCAATAACCAATGACCAATGACGATTTTATAATAAAGATATCAATTCGGGCAGTTTGGTACGGTTCGCTATCTTTAACTCCTATCATGTACGAATATAAAGTTGGTGGCAGTCTCCCGGCTGATTCTCCCACCTACGTCTGGCGACAAGCCGATCGCGCTCTCTATACAGCCTTAAAAGCGGGACTCTTTTGTTATGTCCTGAATTCCCGACAGATGGGTAAATCCAGCTTGCGAGTCCAAACCATGACGCGACTCCAGTCGGAAGGAATTGCCTGTGCTGCGATTGATTTAACCGAAATTATTAGTCCCGATATTACGCCGAGTGAATTTTATGGCAGTATTACCTATACCCTAGCTGATAGTTTTAATCTCCTGGAGAAAATTGGCGACTTTGATAGCTGGTGGTGCAACTATGAAATCCTATCCAGTACCCAGGGATTAGTGCGATTTATTAAAGATGTCCTTCTCAAACATCAATCGCTTTTGGGAAAAAAATTAATTATCTTTGTCGATGAAGTAGACAGTGTTCTCCGTTTACCGTTTTCCGTAAATGACTTTTTTGGTTTAATTCGCGCTTGTCACAATAATCGCGCCGATCAACCGGAATATAACCGCCTCACCTTTGCGATTTTAGGCGTGGCGTCGCCAACGGATTTAATTCGTTCCCAAGCCTATAGTCTTCCCTTCAACTGTGGAGAAGCCATTGAACTCACGGGTTTTCGCTTAGACGAAGCTGAACCCATTACCAAAGGGTTAACGGTCAAATCTGCCAATTCCCAGGAACTGACGAAAGCGGTACTCAGTTGGACACAGGGACAGCCATTCCTCACCCAGAAACTCTGTAAACTGATTGTCGAAGCTGAGGATGCACCACTGCTAGGACAAGAATCTCACTGGGTTGAGCAACTGGTGCGATCGCGCATTTTGGAAAACTGGGAAAGCCACGATGAACCCGAACATTTACGCACCATTCGCGATCGCTTACTCCGAAATGAACAACGCAGTCGTTCCCTGTTAAAACTTTACCAAAAAATCCTATATTCGTCTCATTCCTCTGCCATTCATGGGATATCAGACTTTGGCAATTCCCCGAATCGATACGGAGAAATTATTGATGATGATAGTCCTGAACAAATGGAACTACGATTATCGGGATTAGTCGTCAAACAAGGGAGTATTTTAAAGGTTCACAATCGCATTTATCGGTCAGTTTTTAACCCCAGTTGGGTAAAAAAACATCTAGCGGCATTAGAACCTGAACCTCAACATTCGCAATTTCAGAAAACTCTGGCTGAACTGGAGCGGAAACTGTTAGTCTCTCAACTAGCTTGTGTTGCTGATGGTAGAGATTCGGCGCAGGCGCTGTATGAGGTGTTGCGAGACGTAACCTTAAGCATTGGTGATTTACTCAGCGCCGATCGCGCGACTATCTTTTTACTCAATGAAGACAAAACTGAACTTTGGTCAGTCGTGGCTGAAAATGAAGGGAGTGAATTTCTGGATATTCAGGTACGATTAGGGGAAGGAATTGCAGGTCAAGTGGCAAAAACTCGAAAACCCATTAATATTCGCTCGAATGTTTACCAAGATGCGCGGTCTGAATTGGTTAAAGCATACGATGAAAAATACAATTATTACACCTATAATGTCTTGGCTTTACCAATTAGCAATGAAAATAAGCAAGTTATTGCCGTTATTCAATTACTCAACAAATTAAAGCGACCCAAAAACTCTGACAATCAAGGACATTGGTTAATCAATCGCCACGGCTTTAGTCAACGGGATCAAAAGCAACTAGCAGAATTTGTTCCAGCAATTTGCCGAATTCTGGAAAGCTGTCAATCCTGTTATCGTGCCACAAAGAAACTGCGAGCCACCGCAGCTTTAGCCGAAGCCACTCGTTCCCTAGATAAGAGTAGTTTAGACATTAAAGAAATCCTGCCACGAGTCATGGATGCGGCGAAGAAACTGATGAATGCTGACCGCAGTACCTTATGGCTTTTGGATCGCGATCACCATGATTTATGGACAAAAATTCTCCAAGCTGATGGTTCTTTAACCCAAATGCGAGTTCCTGTCGGTGTGGGATTTGTGGGTAAGGTGGCTAAAACAGGTCAACCTCTGAATATTCCTTTTGATCTGTATGATCATCCCGATGCGACGAATTCGCGAAAATTTGACCGCACCACGGGTTATCGCACCTGTAGCTTGCTCTGTATGCCTGTATTTAACGCCGATGGTGAATTAATTGGCGTGACGCAATTGGTTAATAAACGGAAACCCGGAAATTTTCCGTTCTATAAACATGAAGATTGGCCCCAACCGCCTGAACAATTTCAAGCCAGTTTTGATGAGCATGACTGTCAGTCCATGCAAGTGTTTAATGAGCGAGTGGGTGTGATTTTGCAATATGCCAAGACTCATGAAACTTTAAAGCAGTTTACCCAAATTCAACCCAAAGAAGGGGTTCACAATACCCTGGTAATGCTTAATCAAGCCGTGGGCAACCATAGCGATGAGGTGATGCATAACATGCTAAATTTTATTGCCAAATCAGTGACCAAGACGCTAGATACTGAACAGACGACGATTTTTGTCTTGAATAGCGAAAACCAAGCGTTTTGGTCATTAATTGTTGATAATGAAACGGGAAAATTAAGAGAAGTTCAGCTTGCTGCTGATGAAAGCAAGTTAGCCTCTATCTCTAAACCAATGCGACATCGAATTAGTCAGAAGCATCCCCGCCTCTCGACGTTAATTCAAACCGCTACTCCTCAGTTTAAGGATTATCTGATTCACAGTTATTTAGTCTATCCTATCGTCAATTCGCAGCAGACTGTGGTAGCACTGATTGAATTAATTAATAAACTCAAACCTACTAGCGATCGCAACGCACCATTATCTGAACGCATTGACCCTAAAGGGTTTAGCAAAGCCGATGAAAAGCAACTGGATCAATCTGTCCCCTCAATTCTGCCGATTCTGGAAGGCGTACAATCCTTTTATCGAGAAATGCGGATCATTCAGGGGCGACAAGCGATCGATGCATTATGGTTAGCGATTAGTTCGATTAGTCAAGGGAATTGGATCTCTCAGGAAATTCTGCAAAAAGTCATGGATGCGGCGCAAAAGTTGACCAATGCTGATCGCAGTATCCTGTGGTTAGTTGATCGTCAACAGGGTGATTTATGGACTGAACTTCCCGGTGTTGGGAAAATTCGCTGTGAAATTGGTATGGGGTTTGCGGGTCAAGTGGCAGCATCTGGTAAGCTAATGATGATTCCCTATGACTTGTATGACCATGATGGCGCATTACACGCCAAACAAATGGATCTAGCAACCGGATATCGCACCTATAGTTTACTTTGTATGCCTGTTTTAAGTCGCGATGGGGAGTTATTGGGGGTGACGCAATTACTCAACAAGCGCAAACGGGGGAATTTCCCGGAGGATCACCCGGCTGATTGTCTGGATGTTCCTGATTATTTTAAGACAAGTTTTAATGAACGCGATCGCCGATATATGGAGATATTCAATAATCAAGTCGCTGTCATTGTTCAAAGCAATCAACAGCAGGATGTATTAAAAAGTGAAATTTTGGGTAGGCTGTCTAAAGCGTCAGTCGAGTAACAAAAGTTAGGGATTAAATCCATTGTCTGGTTTCCCTTTAGACACGGTAGGGGCGGGTTTAGGGACAATTGTAGGGGCGGGTTTAGGGACAATTGTAGGGGCGGGTTTAGGGACAATTGTAGGGGCGGGTTTAGGGACTAAATTCAGCTATTCACCGATAACGGAAAAACAAAACCCGCCCTAGCTCACCGATAACGGAAAAACAAAACCCGCCCTAGCTCACCGATAACGGAAAAACAAAACCCGCCCTAGCTCACCGATAACGGAAAAACAAAACCCGCCCTAGC
>NZ_JAVJNP010000061.1:0-118540 GCF_040217205.1 Coleofasciculus sp. A1-SPW-01
CCAAAGCCCACCGATTTGACACCAACGGGTGAAGTCGCCTTGGGCTTCAGGTCCCCACAGTAACAGTAGGGAATGACCGAAGGTATCGGCGGGGGTGGAAACCGCCACAGTCAGGAAGTTACAGCCTTCCAAGTAGGAAGACGCTAAACCGTGGGTATACCAAGATGTCACAAAAGTTGTACCCGTCA
Organism: Coleofasciculus sp. A1-SPW-01; assembly: GCF_040217205.1. NCBI lineage: Bacteria > Bacillati > Cyanobacteriota > Cyanophyceae > Coleofasciculales > Coleofasciculaceae > Coleofasciculus > Coleofasciculus sp. A1-SPW-01. The sequence goes on from NZ_JAVJNP010000061.1 coordinate 189, forward strand.
GCCAAGCTCCAACCGCCAAGTAGGCGCAAGGGAGCAGGAGTAGACCTGACCAACCGATGAATACAAAGCGATCGCGCTTTAGCCAGTCATCGAGTGCGTCAAACCATCCTCTTTGGCTGGGAGCGCGTCCGACAGCTATTGTCATAACGTGTAGATCTCCAAGAATTTATAAGTACGAAAGAAAAGCCATCTTACTCGGTCAACCGACTCAGGCTGTGCCTAAGCAGATAATTGACCCGATTGTGAGTAAAGTTTACTTTTCTTTACGGTCTTGAACTTATCTTAAAAGAAATTTTCAAATTTTGCCACTGTTATTCGTCATTCGTCATTTGTCATTCGTCATTCGTCCTTCCCCAGCTCCCCCAGCTTCCCCAGCTCCCCCAGCTCCCCCAGCTCCCCCAGCTCCCTCTGCTCCCCCAGCTCCCCCAGCTCCCCCAGCTCCTCCACCCCTCCGCACCCCAGCTCCCTCATCTGTGCCAACTCCCGTCTAAGATAAGAGGGAGAGTATCGCGCTTGAGAGTAGCATGTTCACGATTGACTTGACTTTGAAAAACACGCCCTTCCCCTTATCCGTGCAACGGAAGTCAGCAGAAGCGGCGGAAGAAACTTACCAGGAAATTATGAAAGCAATGAGTTCGGGTAAACCTGAGTTCATGGAACTGACGTGTGAACACCAGTCCGATAAGAAAATTGGCGTTCTCACCAATGAGATCAGTGCGGTGATGATTTCTCAGAAATCTGGTGCTGTGGGGGCAGGGCGTACACCCGGTTTCTTTGCCTTAGCAGAAGAACAACAGTAATCACCAACGTCATGGTTCAAACCGCAATTACGGTACAGGATCTATGCTTCAGTTGGTCTAGTGGAGCATCGGTTTTAGACGCTTGCTCTCTAGAAGTTCCCAAGGGTGAGTTTTGGATGCTCTTGGGGACAAATGGCAGTGGTAAATCAACATTGTTGCGGTTGCTGGCTGGATTATTGTCACCTGATTCGGGTGAGATACAGATTTCGGGACTCATTGGATTTGTCTTCCAAAATCCTGACCATCAGCTGGTTATGCCGACAGTCGGTGCAGATGTGGCGTTTGGATTGGTGGAGGAGAAACTTTCGATCGCCCAAGTTCGCGCCCGCGTCACCGAAGCCTTAGCCGCTGTCAATTTGCTGGATTTACAACGACGCCCGATTTACGCTCTGAGTGGGGGACAAAAGCAGCGTATTGCTATTGCGGGTGCGATCGCGCGTCAGTCTGAGATCCTTTTATTGGATGAGCCAACAGCTTTGCTAGATCCCGATACTCAATTAGATCTGGTGGCTCAAGTCCAGCGCTTGGTCAAAAGTCGTGGGTTAACCGCCCTTTGGGTGACTCATCGGTTGGAAGAGTTGAATTACTGTGACGGCGCATTTTTGCTGGAAAATGGTCGGGTGGTAGCACAGGGAGAACCGGAGCGACTCAAGCAAAGGCTTCTGGGTGAGACAAAACTGTCATCATAAATTAATATAAAGAGGAGATTGAGAAAAATTAACAAAAAATATTAAATTAACCTTGAAAAATGCCCTCTCCCCCACCCCAGGTTACTTTACTGGTTGATGGTTATAACATCATCGGCACCGAGTCGAGTTTGACCAAGATGCGCGATCGCCATGGACTATTGGCAGCGCGGCAGGAATTAGTTGAGGTTTTAATTAACTATAGTGCCTTTCGCGGTTATAAAACTAAAGTCGTCTTTGACGCTCACTATCAACCGACTGGAACGCGCCACGAAGATATAACCCCCCATGTATCCATCTGCTATACAGATTTTGGTCAGACCGCCGATAGCTACATCGAAAAATTTTGTGCGGCTGTTCGCAGTAAACCGAAGCTGTTCAAGCAACGATTAATCGTCGCAACTTCAGATCGGGCGCAGCAGCTAACCGTTACTGGGTATGGGGCAGAATGGATGTCCTCGCAACAGTTAATTAGCGATGTTCATTGCACAAGTCGTCGAGTCCGCCACCGACAACGATCGCCCAAACAATCTCGCGGTCGTTTTTTAATGCATTCCCTTGACAAATCGGCACAACAACGGTTATCTGAATGGCGTCAAGGTATTCGCTGATACAGGGAAACGTCGCTCCCTCTTGAATTATTAACAAATCAATGTAGCTATTCAGAGGCTGTCTCGAAAAAAAAAGGTTGTTTGGGACGCCGATAGAATCCATTGGCACAAACAATGAGGCAATGAATATTACTCAGTATAATTGGGTAGAACCCCAGCCGCAAAAAAGACATCAGCTAATCTCAGATATTCTCAATTCCCTAGACGAGATCGTTTGGTCAGCGTCAGCCCACACGTATAAGCTACTGTATATTAATCAAGCTGCCGAGACTATTTTTGGCAGAACCCTTTGTGAACTGTATGATCAGCCAACTCTATGGGAGTTGATGATTCATCCCGATGATCGCCAGCGAGTGCAGCAGCAGTTTCAGAGTTTAGGAGAAAGCGGTAATCAAGCCGTAGAATACAGAATTGTCCGACCTGATGGGGAGGTGCGCTGGATACACAATCGCGTTTGTGCGATCGCGGATGAGACAGGTACTGTGATTCGGATTGATGGGATTGCTAGGGATATCACCAAACGCAAACAACTCGAAGCCCAACTCTGTCCCGAAAATGACCTACTCCAGGGCATCATGCAAACCAGTATAGCGGCGATTACCGTCGTTGATACTCAAGGTAACATCATCTTTGCCAACGCGCGATCGCAGCAAGTCCTCGGTTTGACTCAATCCGAATTAGTAGAACGTCGATACAACTGTCCTACTTGGCAGATTACTGATTTTCAAGGCGGACCCTTTCCAGAGGAACAACTACCATTCAAACAGGTGATGGTAACAGGTCAACCCGTTTTCGATGTCCAGCACGCGATTGAATGGGCGGATGGAACCCGTAAATACCTTTCGGTTAATGGCGCTCCCTTAAAAGATGCCGACGGAGTTATCACCCATATTGTTTTCTCGGTTACTGATATTAGTCACCACAAACACGTCGAAGAACAGTTATGCCACGATGCTTTACATGATAACTTAACCAGGTTACCGAATCGGACTCTATTTATGGAGCGGGTTAACCATGCAATTAAATTAGCCAAACGGAATCAGGATTATTTATTTGCGGTTCTGTTCCTGGATTTGGATCGCTTTAAAGTAGTGAATGATAGCTTGGGGCATGATGTCGGGGATCAACTCCTAACTGCCACCGCCCGTCAGCTAGAAAAGTGTGTACGAACCACTGACACCGTTGCCCATTTAAGTGGCGATGAATTTACGATTCTCCTAGAAGATATCAAAGATATAAAAGATGCTACTCGTGTAGCTGAGCGGATTCAGGCAACCTTAAAAGCCCCCTTTAACCTGAATAATCATGAAGTGTTTACGAGTGCTAGTATTGGCATTGCTCTCAGTTCCACAGGATATGAGCGCAGCGAAGATATCTTGCGGGATGCTGATATTGCCATGTATCGGGCGAAAGAACTCGGCAAAGCCCGTCATGAAATCTTTGATAAAATTATGCATGCTCGCGCCTTAGAATTGTTGAGATTGGAAAATGATTTGCGACGAGCATTGGAACGGCAGGAATTTGAAGTTTATTATCAACCGATCACGTCATTAGTAACAGGGATGCTAACCGGATTTGAAGCACTGGTGCGTTGGCGACATCCAGAACTTGGTTTAGTCTCTCCAGCAGAGTTTATCCCAGTTGCTGAAGATACTGGACTGATTATTCCTCTGGGAGAGTGGGTACTTCATGAAGCTTGTCGTCAACTGCGGATGTGGCACACCCAATTCCCTACACCAGAGCCATTGAAAATGAGTGTCAATTTATCGGGCAAACAGATTAAGGAGCCGGATCTAATTGAGCAAATTGATCATATTTTAGCAGAAACAGGTTTAGATGGCAGTTTTTTAAAGCTAGAAATTACTGAAAGTATCTTAATGGAAAATGCCGAAACAGTCACCAAGATGCTGCTACAATTGAGAGCCAGAAATATCCAGTTGTCAGTGGATGACTTTGGCACAGGATATTCATCCTTAAGTTACTTACATCGCTTTCCCGTGAACACTCTCAAGATTGATCGTTCTTTTGTTAGCAAGATGAATCCGAAAAATCGCAATACTGAGATTATCCGAACGATTATTACTCTCGCTCATAGTTTAAGAATGGATGTGATTGCTGAAGGGGTAGAAACTCTCGAACAATTGACTGAATTAAAACTATTAAACTGTGAACAAGGACAAGGGTATTTATTTTCCAAACCGTTAACTAAGTGTGCCGCCGGACTTTTATTAGGCGGAATTCCTCAGTGGTAAGTTGTGGAATAGATTTTACAATTAAAAACATTGACAGACCCCTGCTTTTGTCTTCGTGTAAGGGTGACCCACTTGCAAAAATCAACAACTATAGCAACCGCCATAGCGGTTAGGACACATCATTTATGTAGAGACGCGCCATGGCGCGTCTCTACAATGGTGCCGAAAGTCCTAATCGATGTGTCTACTGCTATACTTATTCAGCCAGCCCTATTCTCTTAATCTAAATAGCGGTTGAATCTCCTGTCCTGATTCCACAGTAATTGAGACAAAATTCGCCCAATATTCACCGCATCATCAACGCCGCGATGGTGTGTACCTTGCAACGACAGCTTGAGCAAAAACAGGGCTTTTAACATACCAACTTCCTTCTGTAACGAATGAGCCAGCGCAAACCATGTCTTCACATTGATATGTCGCGAGTCAAACGGATACTCAACGCCAAAGGATTGACATTGTTTTTGAAATTGATTTTTATCATACTCCCCATAACTTGCCCAAACTCGTTGATGGGATAAATACCGTTTTTGGAGACGTTCACAGGCTTGAGCAAAGGACATGCCTTGATCCACTTGTTCCTGAGTCAATGTAGTTAGCTCAGTACAGAATTCACTCACCGTTGAGCGTGCTGGTTTAACCAACATACTCTCTGTCTTAACAGCGGAATGGGAATGGCAATCCAGCAGACAAACGCCAATTTCGATAATTTCGCTTTCTTGTCCCGGTGGAGGTTTGCCTTGCCAACACGTCGCTTCGACATCAATAACCAGAATTTGGTCAATTTTTCTAGACATGGTTCTGCTGCTTCTCAGATTCTCTCACTAGGGCGGGTTGTGAAGTTAGAGGTTGTCTCCAAAGCGTTATCAGTCAAACCCGCCCCTACAACCTGGCTTACTTTGCTTTATTATGTATGGTTTAAGCAAATTTCATCATAAACGCCCTCAGACGCTAAGATGGGACTAATTTAACTTAACCGACATTTGAGATTTTAGAGAAATTGCTATCTGAGCCACTGATTTCTACCAAATTTCCGGGTGATATATTCAAACTCGCCAATGGGTTAACCGTCATTCACCAGCATTTACCCGCAACGCCTGTCGTTGTGGTTGATGTCTGGGTGAGGGCTGGGGCAATTGTCGAACCCGATGAATGGTGCGGGATGGCTCATTTTTTGGAACACATGATTTTCAAAGGGACACAGCGACTGGTTCCCGGTGCATTTGATCAGGTGATTGAACGTCATGGAGGGCTGACAAATGCGGCGACTAGCCACGATTATGCCCATTTCTTCATTACCACCGCCGCTCAATACCTTGACGAAACCTTACCCCCATTAGCGGACTTACTGTTATCGCCAGCGATTCCTGACATCGAATTTGATCGCGAACGAGATGTGGTTCTAGAAGAAATTCGCTCCTGTTACGACAATCCTGACTGGTTAGGTTTTCAGGCACTCTCAGAAATAATATACCAATATCACCCCTATAGGCGCTCGGTTTTGGGTAGCGAAGAACAATTAAGGGCGCACACGTCTGAGCAGATGCGCCGTTTCCACGGGAGTCACTACCAACCGGAGAATATGACAGTGGTGATTATTGGTGGGGTAGAACAAGAATCAGCGCTAAATTTAGTCAATCAGTCTTTTACCTCGTTTGCCACTCCTGGTGATTGTCCCCACTTAACCGCCGAAGCCGAACCCCCGATGACTGAGATTCGGCGTCAGGAACTGTATTTACCCCGAATTGAACAAGCCCGTCTATTTATGGCTTGGGTGGGACCCGGTGTGGATCAGTTAAAAGATGCTTATGGTTTAGATTTACTTTCGGTATTATTAGCCGATGGACGCTCATCCCGCTTAGTGAGACAATTGCGGGAAGAAGAACGACTGGTTCAAAATATTGGCAGTGGTTTTTCACTCCAGCGGGATTCGAGCTTGTTTACCATCAGCGCCTATCTTGATCCTGAGCATTTAGAACAAGTCGAAGCCTTGATTTGTCAGCATCTATTAGACCTACAGCAGACACCGATATCCTCTGAAGAAATCCGTCGCTGTCAGCGATTATTGTGTAATGACTATGTTTTCTCTACCGAAGCCGCTGGTCAAATTGCTGGATTGTATGGATATTACAACACGATCGCATCCGCAGAATTAGCCGTAACGTATCCCGCTCAAATTCAACGACTGACTCCCGTAGACTTGATGCACTTAGCGCAGCGTTATCTTTCTCCTTATCATTATGCCGTAACTGTTCTAAAACCCGTGAGTGAAGATTTGCTGATGGGAGAATTATTTTGAGAGACGCGCCATGGCGCGTCTCTACATGGTGCGTCTGTAGGGGCGGGTTTGACGACTATCGTTTCTTATCCTTACCCGGATGCAACTAAACCCACCCCGACCAAATTTTGAACTTTAAATTATCAATTATGCCTTCTAGTCTAACTGCCTCACCCCAACAGTCCATTATCCATCGCACGGTTTTAGATAATGGTATTGTCGTTATCGCTATCGAGAATTCAGCCGCTGATATTATTGCCTCTCGCCTATTTTTTCGCACGGGTAGCCAACGAGAACCACGAGATAAGGCAGGATTAACCCATCTCCTAGCGGCTGTTTTGACCAAAGGAACCCAAGACCTGACCTCAATTGAAATCGCCGAACGAGTCGAATCAGTCGGCGCTCAACTGAATACAGATGCCGCCACGGATTACTTTTTATTATCGCTGAAAACGGTATCCTCCGACTGGCTAGATATGTTAAAGCTAGCGGGGCAGATTTTGCGATCGCCTAGTTTCCCGGAAACTGAGGTAGAATTGGAACGCTATCTAACGATTCAGGATATTCGTTCCCAAAAAGAACAACCCTTTAGCGTTGCTTTTGAGCAGTTGCGACAGGCATTATATCAGGATCACCCCTATGCTGTCTCTGTATTGGGTACAGAAGCCACGGTTTCTGAATTGTTACCGACAGATTTAAAAGAGTATCATCAAACCTATTTCCGCCCGGATAACCTAGTTATTAGTGTCGCTGGGCGAATTTCACCGGAAGCCGCCGTACAGCAGATTGAACAAGTCTTTGGAGATTGGCAACCCCCCTCAACTCCCTTACCAACACTGACGTTACCCTTAATTACTCCTCAGCCGTGCCACGTTGTCACCCCTCAGGAAACCCAACAATCGGTGGTAATGCTGGGGTATTTAGCCTCATCAGTTACTGATCCAGATTATGGGGCGCTAAAACTGCTGAATACCTATCTAGGGAATGGGCTTTCGAGTCGCTTATTTGTGGAATTGCGGGAAAAACGAGGGTTAGCGTATGATGTTTCGGCGTTTTACCCCACGCGCCAGTGTGATTCCCTATTTGTGACGTATATGGGAACCGCCCCAGAAAATACAGTAATCGCGATGGAGGGATTGCGGACAGAAGTAGAACGCCTTTGCAGTTTAAGATTGAGTGAAGCGGAATTGCAAGCGGCTAAAAATAAACTTCTGGGTCAATATGCTTTAGGGAAACAAACTAATGCTCAACTTGCCCAGATTTATGGTTGGTATGAGACCCTAGGATTGGGAATTGAGTTTGATCTGAAGTTTCAGCAGCAGATTGCCCGAGTGACGCCAGAGATGGCACAAGCGGCGGCACAGCGTTTCTTTGGGGAACCTTATATTTCTTTAGTCGGTCCGACTGAAGCGATTAACCAGATTGTTTGAGATCTGATATTGAGATCCCCGACTTCGTAGGAGTTGTCGGGGATCGGTACTATTAATTCGATACATGTTTGAGGATAGTCAGAGGACCGACGTCTTTGAGACTCTGCATTTGCTGGGAATTGCGAACCAGCAGCGCCCCCGCAAAGCCAAGTGAATTGACGGAGATGGATTCAAACTCTTCTTGCGATCGCGGCACAAGCAGCATCCATTCTCGTGTGGCTAGCAGGTTGTAGGGGGCGGATTGTTTGATGCCCTCGTATGGCTTACCCACTGCTTCTAGAAGTCTGTGATAAGCGTCCAGAGTAGCTTTTGCGGCAACGTCTGGGGAGTCTATCCAACTGGGATCGAATCGGGTTAGGGCATGAACAAAGGGAAAACTGGGTATTGTACCTATTGAACCCTGGAAACTAGCCGATGCGATCGCGGGTTCGATGGGTAGCTTGGGTTTCTCTGGGGTGAGGGGTAAAGGAACAAGCTGTAAATGTTTGTGTCGCTGACTTGCACCCGCTATTTTGCCGCCGTTATAGAAGGCTAAGCCATCAATTTCCGCTAAACTTGTCCACATTGCCTGAAAATCAGATAAGGTGAGCCAATTATCTTGATCTTCATACTCTCGTGTGACGATCAGGAGGTGATAATCAACCACATTGAACTTATTTAACAGACACAGGTGAGTATCGGAAATATCAGCCACGAATAAATCTTCCTCGTAAGGGAGAAAGGGGTTAAAGTCAGCTTTTTTCTTCTGCTGCTGCTTCTTGGCTTTGGCTTTGCGATCCAGGTTAGAGACAATCCGCACCAGAAAGCGAATCCCATCCTGTTCGACAAACTCATACTCAGTTGCGATGGGTTGCAGTGCGCCGCATTGGAGGGCGTGTTCGGTTGTCTTTTGAACCGTTGACCATAATGTACCCGGTTTTAGGGTGAGTGTTTTCGGTTCAGTGGGTTTTTCTTCGGGCATAGTCAATTGTTATATCAGTCGTATGCGAATCCAATCTAGACGATCTGATGAATTTTGCCCAGAAATCGAGCGTTTCACCATCAAAAACCGTAATCAGTAATCAGCCATACTTTAGAGAGAGATCCCCGACTTGTTGAAGAAGTCGGGGATCTAAAAGTCGGAGATCTAGAAATCGGGGATCTGGTACATTAACTAATCGCCATAGGAGATTTGAGAATTGAGATTTCGGATTTGCTTACGAAAGGCTCGTAGGGCAGGACTTCTACCAATCGTGCTACTTTGGGTGAGAACGTCTGCTACGAGGTCTAAAATCGGTAGTCCTGGGAATGTGGGACTGGTAGAAACTGACTGATATTGTCCTGATTGTAAGGTATAAATCTTCAGTTCGCCGCGATCGCACAGCCAAAGTTCTGGCACTGCTAAGCTAATGTAACTCTCCATCTGAGTTTTCGAGGTGACATCCACTTCAATAGCCAGATCGGGCGGTGGATCAACTGATAAATCGATGCGCTCTTTACCCACCATGACTTGATGATTTTGGATGTAGAAGCATTCATCTGGTTCAATGCCGTAACCCATCTCTTGACGTTTGAAGGTGGTTGAACCAAAGCATTCACAGTCTATTTCTAATTCTTCTAATATAATTTTGACTAGATCACCAATAATCGATTTTTCTCGCTCATGTTTGGGTAGTGGCATCCGGATTTCTAATGTTTTCTGGCTGTAGGCAATTCGAGCGGTGCGTTTTTCACCCAACTCGTTCAAGATTTGTTCAAATTCTGACCAATCGACATCATGGATCAGCAATCGTTGACCGGGGGGTACGTCGAGTTGTCGGAGTTGAAGCGTGACCATGATGCAAAATCTAAACCTCTATCTTCTAGTTTAAGTAGTCGGGGTCGATTATTTGAACAGCCGTCAAGAAAATACCCAAGTATTTCTGCCGTACTGTTTAGGGAGCGATCGCGCTTATAATTCAGATCATGGGGAAGCAGTATCAGACCAATGAGCAACCATCCAGATTTTGACCAATACGACTATCACGTTCTTCAAGAGCTAAGACGCAACCGCGAAACCGGACGCATTACTTACTTGGCACAAGCCCTCAATTTCAACCAAAATCCTATCGTTTTATTTATAATTATGCAACCTACTACTAATAACTTAATGGGAAAAGTTAAAACGACCCTAGTTATCACTAATCGTATTGATCAAGCTAATGCCGAAGATGGTCTAATTCCTGCTGATCGAGTGCGCTCTATCACCTTAACTAAGGTTTTAGTCGATACGGGAGCCACAACCTTGTGTCTGCCTAAATCTATCATTAATCAGTTAGGATTAAAACTCCTTAAAGAAGTCGATGTCGCCACAGCTACGGGAATTGGCAAAGCGAGAATCTTTCAAGATGCCAAAATCTCTCTGTGTGGACGGGAGGGAACATTTGAATGTTTGGAACTTCCAGGAGGAAGTGATCCCTTACTAGGCGTTATCTCACTAGAAGCATTGGGAATTGAACTGGATTTGAAAAATCAAACCTTAAAACTCTTACCCATTAGCCCCACTGAAACGTATTTTACTATCCTTTAAGTCGGGCTGGCTGTACAACTCCAATATTTTCTGCTTTTTATCTCAACATAAAACCTAATTGCCACAAAATGCTTGCTAATGATTAATAATTGTTCTGCTCTATCATTCGAGCTTTTACTCATCACTGACAAAGCCGCTTGTCATCGGGCGGGTCGAACTGTAGAGCAAACTCTAACAAGTATCCTCAACGACATTAATTCTCGGTGTGTTGCTATACTTGTCCGTGATAAAAAAGCGACAATTTCAGAGATTGCTACTCTAATTAGTAACTTGAAGCCGTTAACTGACTCGACGGGTGTATTGTTGCTTGTACACAGTTATCCTCAATTAGCATTAGAATACAATCTGGCGGGAGTTCATCTATCATCAACGACAGCTATTGCACCTGTACGTCAACAACTTCCACCTGAGATGCTTATAGGAGTCTCGCGTCATGGAACCGACGCACTGGATCAGGATGATATTGGTTTGGCTAACTATGCTACGATTAGTCCAGTATACTCACCCTTGTCAAAACCAGAGGATCAGCGCAACACATTGGGCTTACAGGGGTTGAGAGATAGCGTTAAGCGCAGTTATCGCCCATTAGTCGCCCTCGGTGGAATTGAACCAGGGCGAGTGAGTGACGCGATCGCACAAGGGGCAAAAGCCGTTGCTGTCATTGGTGCGGTGATGGGGGCAGAAAATCCTGCTAGTGTGGTTCAATTATTACTCGATAAGGATACTCATCGGGCGGCAAAATAAAGAGTTAGAGGATTGAATTTTTACAGACATTCCGCCGCAACGTATCTACGGATTTGAACCACTAACGGCTAGTTCCGAATCTTATTCAGATGATATATCCTAACTAAGTAACTCACCCTAACGGCTATGAAACCTCTACTCACCTCGCTGATCGTCGCTCCACTATTTACTCTCTTGAGTTCAGCCATTGCTCTAGCTGAAGTCCGCACTCAAGTGATTGAATACCAACAGGGTGATACTATACTCCAAGGCTTTCTGGCTTACGATGACGAGATTCAGGGAAAGCGCCCTGGCGTGATGGTGGTTCACGCTTGGAAAGGATTGGGAGATTACGAGAAGCAACGGGCAAAACAGCTTGCTGAATTAGGGTATGTGGCATTTGCCGCTGATATTTATGGTAAGGGAATTCGACCCAAAACTAATGAAGAAGCCAGAGAACAAGCGACGATTTATCGATCCAATCGCCAATTAATGCGCGATCGCGCTCAGGCTGGATTACAAGTGTTGCAACAATATCCGTTGACGGATGGAAATCAAGTTGCCGCGATCGGCTATTGTTTTGGGGGCGGTACAGTATTAGAATTAGCCCGCAGTGGTGCGCCAGTGGCTGGGGTTGTTAGCTTCCATGGTAATTTAGATACACCCAATCCCGCAGATGCTCAAGCGATTAAAGGTAGAGTGCTGGTGTTGCATGGTGCAGCCGATCCTTTAGTTCCTGATGAGCAAGTTGACGCTTTTAAACGGGAAATGAATTATGCCAATGTAGACTGGCAAATGGTTATGTATGGTAATGCTGTTCACAGCTTTAGTGATCCGAATGCGGGGAATGATCCTTCAACGGGAGTGGCTTACAATGAGAAGGCAGATAAGCGCTCTTGGGCGGCAATGAATCGGTTTTTTGCTGAATTATTTCGCTAGATTTGTCTTATGTCTTATGTCATTTGAACCGCCGGATATGATATCGCTGATCAAGATAACCTGACTGGATGAGAACATCCGCGATCGGTGCGTTTGTAGTAAGCGCTTTAGCGCTTATGGTACACTTCATGCAACTACGAACTTAGTGTAAGGAGGATGCAGCGAATTAATCTGGTTGAAACTCGCTCGTTGCTGGTAACGTCAATGCTTCTGGAAAACATTGGCGTTGATCAAAGGATTGGTACTTTACACTATGCGTCGCATTTTTGGCATCCTACCTCTGGTATTTTTACTGCAAAGTCTTCCCGTTGTTGCCCAAGAGTCAACAACCCTTGACCCCGTTGAACAGGTAATCGTGGCTGGATGGATGACTCGCGATCGCGAGGGGGATTTTCAGGCACAACGAATCCTCAATCGGGCTGAATTAGCATCGATTTTAGTCAAAACCTTTGACTTAGAAAAACGAGTCTCCCAACCCGATGAACCTATTGCTGTTCTCGATGTGCCTACCTCTCACTGGGCATATCGCGATATTCAATTAGTCTTGCAAAATAATGTGATGACGGGTTACCGTCAGGGACGATTTTTTCCCAATCAACGGGTTACTCGCGCTGAAGCATTCTCTATTTTAGCTCAAGCCTATGGGGTGTTTCAGTTTCCAGAGGATACGGTGGCTGAACTGCTTTCCCGCTATCCCGATGCTGATAAAATACCAACTTGGGCAAGAAAGTCAATTGCCACGGCTCTGTATGAGGGGTTTGTTAATATCGATCCCCTGACTAATTCTATTGCTCCTCTCGCCCCGATGACTCGTGGAGATATGGCTTATGCGTTGAGTAAATATCTGGAACGACAAGAAACCACTGCGCCGATTCCTTGGACGATTGAGGAACCTGCGCCTATGTAACAAAACGTCGCGGAAACACCTTTTGACCCAATGATTTGAGTATAGGGCGATCCGAGCCGATTGAACAGAGTCCAGTTGTTCATTTTGGCAAACGGATCGCCCTCCATTCCTCTATGATGGGAAAGATCCGGTTTGGTTGCAGGAATACTCTGAACCATGAACCATGAACAATGTACAATCTTTGTTATTGCTCAGCTATTTTTGAACCTAATTTAGGAGAAAGAGTTATCCCATGGATTCTCAACCCTCTAATGATAATATACACACTCATTTAGTTTCAGCCGTGGTTGAGGCTACACTCAACCAAGATCAACCCCGTCTTAATAAACTCCTGAAAACCGCGCTATATGACATTCCTAGCGAACAACCGGAATCATTGCGAGCGCAAGTTGCCAGAAATTTCTTGATTCAAGTCGCTCAACGGTTAGAGGAATCCCTAGGAGCAAAGCATCATATTCTGGCTTGGTTTATGGTATATGTTGGGTTGGGAAACATACTACCAGAAGCAATTCAAGCGACGCAAATGGTTCTCAACGAAGGATTAAAACCGTTTGCCGATTTCTTTGTAGATCGTCAGGGGATTCATTTCTATAATCATGGCGATAAGGCGGACAATATTAATAAAATTCCGCCTCGCCTCTCTGAGTTTACCCAGATGACGGTGCGGATTTCTCAGGACGAAGTTCAGCAGGTTATGGGGAAATTCAGTCTATCGGAAGAGAAAGCCCGACAAGTGGTCTTAAATTTGAAAATATTGGAGCAAAAAATGAATGTACAGTTTCAACAATTATTGACGGTTTTAGATTCTAATCAAGCTTTGCTGAATCAGGTGATGACATTGGATTTAAGTAAACCAGATAATCCCAATAGTTTTGGCATGTAACAATGATGCAGAAGGCATAAGAGTGTAAGCGTTCGGATATCTGCTCAATAAATACTGAATCAGGGGTTTAATCATGGGATGGAAGAGGCTTGGATGCACTACCTTGGTAAGTATTTTTGTTGGTGTCTCAGTTCCGTTGCGATTAAATTCAACTGAATTATTCTCCAAAACACCTCTGTTGGCGTTCTCAACTAATGCCCGTAAAGCCGAGGCGGAGCGATGGTTAAACCAAGGGATTGAACAGTTGCGCCAGCAGGAATTGGATGCGGCGATACAGTCGAGCCAGCAAGCATTAACTCTCTATCAGGATAGTCGCGATCGCGTGGGTATAGCCGAGTCTTTAAATTATCTGGGATGGGGATTATATCAAAACGGTCAATATCAAGCCGCTGAGCAAATGTTACGCCAAGGAATTCAGAGTTTGGCATCGGTATCACCGCATCCTAAAAGCCAGGATATCCAATCCCAACGATTAGAAACACAGGCAGCAATTTATCAGCTATTGCAAAAAGTATTAATTGCTCAGGGTAAAATTAAGGAAGCACTTTTAGTGTCTGAGCAGAGTCGGGTGAGGTGGGTGAGCGAATTAGTAAACAGGGGTGATCCTAACGGGTCAACAATTACGGCGGCTATGGCAGAACCAACCATTGAGCAGATTCAACAGATTGCCCAAGAGCGAAACGCCACTCTGATCGAATACTCGATTATTGATAATCCCTTGGCTGAGGCGAATCAATCTGAAGAACTCTTTATATGGGTGATTGAACCAACCGGAAAAATCACCTTTCGCCAGAGCAATCTTACTCAACTTGGGCAGAAAGAAAAAACTACCCTAACAGACTATGTAAGCAATATCCGTCAATCCCTCGCCGCTTCCCAGTGGGGTGTTGGTTTATCTCGGCGTAAAATACCACCGTTTAGGCAATTGTATCAGGTTTTAATTGAACCGATCGCGGATAAATTGCCCACTGATCCTAACGCTCATGTTATCTTCATTCCCCAACAATCTCTGTTGATGATTCCCTTTTCCCCTCTACAAGATGAGTTGGGTAATTATTTGCTGGAAAAACACACAATTTTAACCGCTCCAGCGATAATGGTATTGGATATTACCCGGCGAACTCGGGGGAATATTCCCGACTCTGTGCAACAATGGTTAGTCGTGGGAAATCCTCACCCCATGCCTGGAGAGTTCTCGCCCTTACCTGCTGCTGAACAAGAAGCTCAGGCAATTGCATCTTTAGTGAATACCCAAGCGATTACGGGAGAGGTAGCCACTAAAGCAGAGATTGTGCCGCAGATGCCCGCGTCACGAGTGATTCATCTCGCCACTCATGGTATATTTGATGAACAGCAAGGATGGGAAAGTGCGATCGCGTTAGCACCAACGCAGACGGATAATGGCTGGCTAACGGCAAGAGAAATCCTGGATTTAAACCTAAATGCTGAGTTAGTGGTTCTCAGCGCTTGTAATACGGGGCGAGGGAGTATTAGTGGGGATGGCTTGGCTAGCTTATCTAGTGCTTTGATTGCATCGGGGGCGTCTAGTGTGATTGTCTCTTTATGGTCAATTCCTGACTCACCAACCGCCTTCTTAATGCAGGAATTTTATGCCAATTTACAGCAAAATTCCGACAAAGCCCAAGCTTTACGAAAAGCGATGTTAACCACGATGGAAAAACATCCCGATCTCCGGGATTGGGCAGCATTTACGTTAATTGGTGAAAGCATTCCGTAGTAGCCAATCGCCCACAGACTAGAAGTCTGGGGCTATACAAACTAAGTCCGCCAGGTAAGGACTCAATTTAGCCTGCGGAGGCAGGCTTTGTTTGTGTAGCAGCGATTTCAATCGCCTCCTCTTGCTCCCAGCCGCCGCCTAATTCCGGTTCTCTACAAAGATTGCGAAAAGCCATTTTTTCTCCAATCTTTTCTCCACGTTAGTATTAATGACGATAACTATGAGCAGGGATTTCAACAACTGATCCGAGGGATGCGGGGGGAGTCGGGAAAGCCGCCGCTTAAGGGTGAGACGACGCCTCCGCCTGTTCCGGCTTCAACTCTAGCCCAGGTGTCATCCGGTGTTGCATCGAGAATTCTGGCGTTTAAGCTGCTCAAATGCCTGCTTCCAGCTCAGTTTGATTCTGTCAGGGTTCGCGAAAGGAACTCTAGCGCAGCATTTGTCCAGATTCTTCGCTTCGCTCAGAATGACAAGATAGAACACTCAGCATGACAGAATAAGCTGCTCGGCATTTAAACCTTAATATTAGTCATAGCGAAATCCCTGTAGTGCGAGCATCTTGCTCGCTACCCATTCCCAATTTAAATGCATGACAGGATAGAACACTCAGCATGAC
Organism: Coleofasciculus sp. A1-SPW-01; assembly: GCF_040217205.1. Taxonomy (NCBI): domain Bacteria; kingdom Bacillati; phylum Cyanobacteriota; class Cyanophyceae; order Coleofasciculales; family Coleofasciculaceae; genus Coleofasciculus; species Coleofasciculus sp. A1-SPW-01. The sequence goes on from NZ_JAVJNP010000061.1 coordinate 16,597, forward strand.
AGGATAGAACGCCCAGAATGACAAGATAGAACACTCAGCATGACATGATAGAAGGTAAGTTGGTATCAGGTGGATAGGGTTGAATGGATGGTCGAGGCGAACTACTACAGCGTCTGAAAAGGCTGAATCAGGCTCAATTTGAAGAAGTGCTGTTCCGGTTGGGAATTGACCCGGCGATTATTCCCAGCCAGTTTGCTGAGCAATCGCTGCGAGCTATCCGAGTTATTCAACGGCTGGAGCAAGAGACAGAGGGATTTGAACGCCTCAATCAAACCCTGGCTGAATCGGCTATTTCCATCATTGGTGAGCAGTATATCGGCTACGAGATATAGCAACCGCCATAGCGGTTAGGACACATCATTTATGTAGAGACGCGCCATGGCGCGTCTCTACAATGGTGCCTTTGTCCTAATCAATGTGTCTACTGCTATAGAAGCTCAAGTTAAGGGAATTGTTCATGAGTATCTCCAGCAGCCCTTTGAAGGGCGAGAGGAGGAGCAGCGTCAGCTTGATGAGTTTGTGCAGAATAATTCCAAGGGGGTGCTGTTAGTAAGTAACCAGTGCGGCGGGTTGCTGAGGCGTTGGCGGCGATTGTGGGAGTGGAGGGATGAGAGATGGGGTTGTAGAGGTTTCTAGATATTTTCCCCCTCATCCCCTAACCCCTTCTCCCACCGTGGGGAGAAGGGGAATTGGAACAATTAATGATAAAAAATGTAGGTGACTACGCCTGCAATATAACACCTTTCTTGCTCCCCTCTATAGGCGCACGTCAGTTTAGGGCGCACGTCTGTGCGCCCCTACGGTTAACGCCTGACTAACTTCTTCGTCACCTTCCGCAACCGCACCGACTCGGGCGTGACTTCCACCAATTCTTCGGGTCCGATATATTCCAACGCCCGTTCCAAACTCATCTCGGCTGGCGCTTGCAATTGCACCAATTCATCCCCTGTGGCGGAACGATGGTTGGTTAACTGCTTAGTCTTACAAACATTCAAATCCAAATCTTGAGGACGGTTGTGTTCGCCAACAATCATCCCCTTGTAAACCCGCGTCCCCGGTGTAATAAAGAATACACCTCGGTCTTCGCCATTTTTCAAGGAATAGAATGTCGCTACCCCTTCCTCAAAAGCAATAATCACCCCATTGCGGCGGGTTTCCACATCACCGGAAATCGGACGATAATCCAAGAAACTGTGATTCATGATCCCGTCTCCACGAGTCAGGCGCATAAACTCACCCCGGAAGCCAATTAAACCCCGTGCGGGAATCACAAATTCCAATTGAGTGCGACCATTACCACTAACGTGCATATTCTGCATTTCGCCCTTGCGCTGACCCAAGCGTTCAATACAGCCACCTACGGCTTCTTCGGGAATGTCTAGCGCCAAGACTTCGTAAGGTTCGCAGGGTTGACCTTTGACTTCCCGATAAATCACTTGTGGCTGAGACACCTGAAACTCGTACCCTTCCCGGCGCATGGTTTCAATCAGGATACCTAGGTGTAATTCCCCCCGCCCAGAAACTAAAAATTTATCTGGAGAATCGGTTTCATCCACACGCAGAGCCACATTCGTCTCTAATTCTCGCATTAAGCGATCGCGCAATTGTCGGGAAGTCACGTAATCCCCTTCCTGACCCGCAAACGGCGAATCGTTCACCGAGAATGTCATCTGCAATGTCGGTTCATCTACCTTAATTAACGGTAAGGCTTGGGGTTCATTGGGACAGGTAATCGTCTCGCCGATATTGGCATTAGCAAACCCCGCCACCGCGACAATATTTCCGGCGAAGGCTTCCTCTAAATCAACCCGCTGGAGTCCTTCAAACCCCATGAGTTTGCTAATTTTAGTCTTGACAATTTCCCCGCTTTCTGTAACTAAAACCGCTTGCTGACCCGCTTTAATTACGCCATTATGGATTTTGCCAATTACAATTCGACCCAGATAATCCGAATAATCCAGCGTCGTGACTTGCAATTGCAGAGGCTTGCTCACATCACCCACAGGCGGCGGAACATGGCGCAGGATGGATTCAAACAAGGGTTGCACATCCACGCCTTCGTCCTTTAAATCGGCTTTAGCGTACCCTTGTAACCCAGACGCAAACAGATAGGGAAACTCACACTGATCATCATCCGCCCCCAATTCAATAAACAAATCCAGGACTTTATCCACAGCACCGTAGGGATCAGCTTGAGGACGGTCAATTTTATTCACCACCACAATCGGGCGCAGTCCTTTTTCCAAGGCTTTTTTCAGGACGAACCGGGTTTGGGGCATCGGTCCTTCATTGGCATCCACAATCAGGATACAACCATCCACCATACCCAATACCCGTTCCACTTCCCCACCAAAATCGGCGTGACCAGGAGTATCAACGATATTGATTAAGATTTCTTTATAGTGAACGGCTGTATTTTTAGACAGAATCGTAATTCCCCGCTCTCGCTCCAAATCATTGGAGTCCATAACGCAATCAGGAACCTCTTCCCCTTCACGGAAGATACCGGATTGTTTGAGCAGGGCGTCAACCAAGGTGGTTTTGCCGTGATCGACGTGGGCAATAATGGCAACGTTGCGAATCGGAAGAGTCATAAAGGCGTTAGGGAGTGATTTGAGAGAGATTGATTCTACTATAAGTTTCTTAATAATTGTAGCTTACTGAGAGGGGGAGCTAGGGGGCTAAGGTACAGGGTGGTAGGGGCGGGTTTTACGACTATCTTTTCGGTTGCACCCAGATGCGACTAAACCCGCCCCGATTCAGCCCAAGAGATTGTACTGTTCTGGGCGCACGTCTGTCATTGGTGTCAACTTAAGCTAAACCCCTCTCCCCCAGCCCCTCTCCCACGCCGGGGAGAGGGGAGCAAGAAGGAAGAGATGTTCTAGATGTGATGCTAGAAGCTTCTTTATACCCCTTCTCCATCAAACAAAAGCGAAGCATCTTTTGTCATCCCCCCTCCTCGTAGGCTCACAAGGGTAGGTTTTTTAAGATTGCGGTTCAGGTAAGACAAGGTAGACAGGTAGACCATCACTTCGACTTCGCTCAGCGACCGTAGACAAGGAAGAGTGAGAACGAAAAATAGGGCGTTTCGGCTTTTAGAAGTTAGCTTGACCGAACCAAATGCTGTACGGTTTTCCCCCCTTGTCTTCTTTCCATCCTTGTCCTCCTTGTCTTGTCCCCACCTAAGAGTAAAAAACCTACACCTGTCAGTAGGGGGGAACGAGGGGAGTCCGGAGAAGGGGTTAGGGGATGAGGGTGAAAAGCTTGCCAGTCGTGCTTTTGGCGCTTAAGTTGATACCAATGCACGTCGGTGCGCCCCTACGGTGTGGCTGATTGACAATCGTGCAATAGATGAGATATATCCGGCTTGATTTCAGAAGTCGAATGATTCTCTCTCCTTTATATAAATGCTTCGCAGCCACTCTAGGGTTGCGCCAGATAGTCCAAATTGAATCCGGTTCACTAATTCTCCCCATTGATACAGTTCTGACAGAGAAAGGGATTGCTGAAACTTCTGCTGATAAAATTTCGCCCAAAAGTCCGGTGCTTTGTACCGATTCTTGCGCCAGCGCCTGCGCCAACAGAGGGTATCTTTCAGCGTGGGCGAGTCTACGCCTACAATTGGCGGGATATCGGCGTAACTGATAAACGTGCTGACTCCCTTGCCAACTAAATGTCGGCAGGGGTCGCCCGTTATACCCGTAGGGTTAACGGGTGGGGAATGCCGACCAGTATAAAACTGAGCGACAGCGAATCCTTATAATTCTGGAGTTGCTTGCTGTTCGACATATTTCTTGATCTGTTCAATCGTCACCCCTCCGCAACTGGCAACAAAATATGAGCCAGTCCACAAAACTGGTTTTCGGTAGACTTGGCTGAAATGATCACCGAATTCTTTGCGAATTAAGCGGCTAGAGACTGTTTTGAGGTTGGCAATAAACTTACTCAGTTCTACTTGAGGATGATAGCGAACCAGCAAATGTACATGGTCGTCCTCTCCGTTGAATTCTAGTAGCGTTGTCTCCCACTTTGAGCAGGTTTTATCAAAGATGGTAGCTAGTCGCTCATGTATAGCTTTATTGATAACTTTCTTGCGGTACTTGGTCACAAGTACAATATGAGCGGTAAGCAAGTACACAGACCTGAAACCTTTATCGTAAACAATTGCCATATTTAGCAGTAAGCTGTAGAATGATACTCATGATTCTAACTTACTGCTACCGAATTAAGCCCAGTGCCGCTCAAGTTGCTACCATGCTCTATACATTAGAGTTACTTCGTCGTCACTGGAATTACTGTCTGGGGCAGAGGTTGGATTGGCTACGACGGACTCGCTGTCAGATTGACCGTTGTAGTATTGTTTCCGAGCCAATAGGTGAGATACCCGCGACTGTTAATTACTACACCCAGCAGTCTGACCTAAAGCAAACTAAGGTACTGTTTCCTGATTACAAAAATATTTGGGCAGAATCACAGCAAGTTAATTTGCAACGGTTAAATAAGGCTTGGGAGCGTTGGTTATTCCCTGACAAATCGGGTAAACGTGGCGGCAGACCAAAGTTTAAAAAGGTTGGTGAATTGCGCTCGTTTGTCTATCCGCGAGTCAACTGTCCTAAAGCCGGAGCGCATCTTAATCATGGTATGTTGAAGCTGTCAAAGATAGGGAAGATGCCAGTTATCATGCATCGTCCTATTCCAGGTGGCTTTACCCTAAAAACTTGCACAATTGTCCACAAAGCTGACGGTTGGTACTGTTCCATTTCCATTCAGGATGAGACGGTACCCGAACCTATGTTATTAGAGGAAGTGAAAACGGCTGTTGGCATTGATGTGGGACTTAAAGAGTTCCTCACCACATCAGAGGGTGAAGCCGTTCCTATTCAGCAAGCCTACCGTAAAACGCAGCCTCACTTAGCTCGTCAACAGCGCAAGTTGGCAAGAAAGGAGAAGGGGTCAAACCGTGCTAACAAACAGAAAAACAAGATAGCCAGAATTCATCAACGTATTGGTAGAATTAGAGAAAACTTTCACTACAACACCGCTCATAATCTTGTCAAAAAGTATGACTTGATTGCGGTGGAAGACTTAAATATCAAAGGACTTACTCGTACAAGATTGAGCAAATCAATTTTGGATGCAGCCTGGGGAAGGTTCATTACCATCTTGGACGCAGTGGCAGTTAAATGCGGTGTCCGAGTGATAAAAGTAAGTCCTCATGGAACATCTCAAAATTGCTCAAATTGTGGAGTTAAAGTCCCGAAAACTCTATCTATTCGTCTACATGAATGCCATAAGTGCGGATGCAGCATGGATAGAGATGAGAATGCAGCTCGGAATATATTAGACCGAGCCTTAAACGAGGTGGGACTCATCTTGTCTGCACACAGAGGCTTAGGGAAAGCCCAGCCAGTGAAGTGTGAAGCTCTATCAGGTAGAAAAAGCGTACAGCTATCTCTATTTTGATCGAGAAGCTCCCGTTATAGCGCAAGCTTAACGGGAGAGAACGTCACTCTACGTATTATCCTTTTCCTTTACCTTCCTGTTGGGCGACTTGCTGCTTCACCTGACTCACACTATCCGGATTGTTTTCTTAAGCGCCAGATTGCGTTCGTCAAATAGATGGGACAGATCCCCAGAATCACGATCCACCCCCAACACTAACTGGGTGAGGTCATTACTACCAATGGAGAAGCCATCAAAGCGTTCAGAGAACTCTTCCGCTAACTCCACATTAGAGGGAATTTCGCACATCACATAGACTTCTAATCCATTTTTCCCCCGCTTGAGTCCATTTTCTGCCAAGACGTGGAGAACCTTATCCGCCTCATCCAAGGTGCGACAGAAGGGAATCATGATAATCACATTATTAAAGCCAATTTCTTCCCGTACCCGTTTCAGGGCACGACATTCCAAGGCAAACCCTTCCCGGTAGCGATCGCTATAATACCGAGATGCGCCCAGGATTTCTTTCCCCGATCGCACCATCTTCTGCACCCCCACCGAAAGCGCCACCTTCAGATGGTCAAAGCCTTGCGCCTGTCGATAACTAATCGCGCGATCGGTAAATAATGAGGCATAACATTTACGACAGGCTTCTAGTAATTCTTCATAGCCAGTAACATTGAGAAACGTTTCCTGTTGACCGGCAAAACTTGCTTCCGGTAAATCCTCAGCCGTCGCGCTACTTCTCGCCGCGATATCTACATCTTGAGTATCATAGCGTTGACTAAGTTGGTCGTAAGCTTCGCGAATTTCCCTGGCAATATCTTCGGGAAATTCGGCGGAATGAAATAGCTTACGGATTGATTTCCCAACTTTGTTACCGTCAACCGAAAATAAAACTATAAAATAGGACTAATCTTCCCTTTTTCTCCCCTCTCCCAAGCTTGGGAGAGGGGCTGGGGGTGAGGGCTGACTTGTGTAATGGCAGTGCTACAAAGCGAAACCCAACCCAACCGTGAAAGACTGAGATTAACTAGCCGTTTGTTTTGATTCCTTGATCATGCGAACCGCTTCTTTAACCATCTGGGAAGCATATCCCCATTCATTGTCATACCAACTCATGACTTTAACTAGATCACCATCAACGACTTGCGTCATGGTTAAATCAACAATTGAAGCATGAGGATCTTGAACGATATCCGATGAAACAATCTGGTCTTCGGAAACCACTAAAACGCCTTGATAACGTTCGCTTCCGGCTTCTTCTTTGAAGATATTGTTAATTTCGTCAACGCTAGTTGACTTGTCAGTGACGAAAATAATATCAGAAATGGAACCAACAGGAATTGGTGCCCGTACTGCTACCCCATCAAACTTGTTTTGATATTGGGGAAGAACTTGGGTTGTCGCCACAGCCGCCCCGGTTGTGGTGGGAACTAAATTAGCCGCAGCTGTTCTACCGCGTCGAAATTTCTTGCTTGGTCTATCCACAATCGCTTGGGTAGATGTATAAGCATGAATAGTTGTCATCATGGCTTTTTACGCTCCATGCTCCCGACAAGCGCTAGCAAGTTGTCACCCTTAACTTTAGATATGTAAAAAGCTGGTTATCGTCTGTCTGTGGGAAGAAATGACCAAGCTATACCGCTCAGACTTTTACCAGATGACACTCTCCGGAAAATTCCACACGTAGCAGAAGGCTTCAGGGCAGAAGGCTTTAAGGAAAAAGTACCCTAGGGCTAAAGGGGATTCCTGTCATCGGATTTGGTATCATTCCCTATTTTGTGAGATGAAGGAAGTGATAATCTAGATAGTGGCTACAATCTCACTTTCTTACCCCAGCGATCTCTCACGCTTGGGTTTTCCTGATTGACATCCTCCCCAGCGTAAACGCAGGGAGATTCCTACCAGAGGGGTTTGGTGATCAAATCCCTGCTCTCGGCAGGCTTCGGCAGCGATACTGCTCTTGGTGGCGTTGATGTTCCCGTCGCCCTTCAGCATTGGCGATCGCACTCCGCATCGCTAAACTTTTGTAACGGTATCTTTCCGATTTACCGATAAATCAGGACAGTTACAGCAGATTTGGTGGTTGATGAGGTACAGTCTCTAAGCAAGATCCCGGACTTCTTCAAGAAGTCCGGGATCTGTCTGTGTACCTCACTGACTTGAAAAGCGCTGTATAAGCTAAAACACATTTAAATTGTGTAAGCTGTTGTGCATTTAAACTTCATATTATTCAGTTTATTTACAATTATTGACACAAATGTAAAGTTTTAATTACATCTATTGAGCATTATGAAAGGATAGTAACCAAATGTATATAAAAAAGATCTGGCAACAATCTCAATCTGAGATTTTTCCGAGAAACCTGTGACATTAATCACAGCTAAATGCTTAAGAAATCACAATTTTTTTACGGGATTATCACACTAAATAGTGCTAATAATCACTATATTTTATGGATTAAATTACAATAATTTCCTGAAAAATGGGAGATAATTTAGATGTAATTTGGTTGATTAGTCAAATTGAGTTGAGAGCAAACGGGGAACTAACAATGAGAGTATTTAGCAATTATACAGTCAGCGAAGGAGATATAGAACTTCTGTTAAAAGACACAGATAACAATGAGGACGTATCTTTCGAGGAATGGGATGCAGATGTCTTATCCCAAGACGGGGATGCGGATGCTTTTATCGACGAATGGGATGCAGATTATCCAGTAAGTGATAACAATAGGGAGATCTGGTTTAATGACTGGAAGGAGTTTGAAACAAACTTAGACGACATACTAATTCACTGCCGCGAATGGGAGCTATAAGCTATCCCTAATATTCAACAGCCTTCCATTTATTTTTGTCTCTGACTTAATGAATCAACTTGCCTAAGTTATTACGGGCATACTCCTGAATTCAATACCTAAGAAGTGACAGCTTTTTGCCGTTAATTTTTCTCATTTCCATTAATCTCAATACCCTAATCTCGAAAAGAAACCTACCTTCATTTTACTTACAGGTTAGGAGAGGGCGGGTTGGGCAAAAATCTTAGTTTTATGTGACACCTTTGATTAAGCGCTTCTTACCCGCCCCAAAAAGCTCCTAAATACTTGTCTTAGATGGAGGAGAGCCAGGTAGAGATAAGGACTCGCGTCTGAAAGCCGGGGAGTTACCTCACCATTTTTTAAATAAACGGATATTGCTAGGGAAATCTCCACTCAGACATGGCTAGAGTTGAGTCCCAACCTTATAGGTTTCTCCTTGTACGCTTACCAAATCTCCTTCAACTAATTTACGCCCACGTCGAGTTTCGATGATGCCATTAACGGTCACATCACCGTCTTGAATCATCAGTTTAGCTTCGCCACCTGTGGACGCTACACCTACCCACTTGAGGAACTGATCTAACTTAATGCTTTGGATGGGGTTGGTCATGCCAAAATAGATAAATCACTGATCTGGAGGGTTAGGTGGTTGGAGATTTATCGGTTTCCGCCTCAGATTCTGATTCAACCTGATCGGACTTGACAAAGTTTAGCGCGGCAGAATTTAGACAGTAACGCTGACCCGTTGGTTCTGGTCCATCATCAAATACATGACCTAAGTGAGCATCACAAGCTGCACAGAGCACCTCAGTGCGACGCATCCACAACGTATTATCGGCTTCATATTTGATGCTTTCTTCATCAATCGGTGTCCAAAAACTGGGCCAACCCGTGCCAGAATCATATTTGGTTTTGGATGTGAACAAGTCATTGCCACAACAGACACATTTGTAGATTCCCGGCTGCTTGTTGTCGTGATACTCCCCGGTGAAGGCGCGTTCGGTTCCCTTCTGTCGGGCTACTTTGTATTGTTCCGGGGTAAGCTGTTGTCTCCACTCCGCGTCACTCTTTTGTACTTTCTGAATCATGGTTTCAGCTTCCTTAACTATGCAAACATCAGGTTAGGCTATCTCTACACCCAACATGATAAGGTGATTCGTTGGCTTAGAGAAAAATTAGCGAGATTTGAGTTCATAACCCACAACTCAAATCTCTACTTTTACTTTCCTACCGTCACCATCGTCCTTAACCGCAAATGCGGCTAAAAGCGTTGATCAAACAGGGAGGCGGTTAGGAAGGCAAATTATTGCTCGCATAAGCATCCATCTTGTAAGCTGGTGTGCGATCGCTGTAATTTGTTTGAGTCCCTGTGATCGACTCGGCTAGCTGCTCAAAGGACTCAGAACGCCAGTTGCGATCGTGGATTGGCTTTCTCTGTTCGCCTCGGAAGTAAGCCTGAGTCCCTAATACAGCAACGGCGACCCAACCGACGACAAACAATGAAACTAAGATAACCATCGCTTTACCTCGTGGGACTCCGGCTTGGTGCGATCGAAAAGCGTGCGCGTAGCGCGTAAGCAACCCGGAGGGGGATAGAGGTCAAACCACGCTACTCGATGTAGTAAGGTTTGACAATCCAACTGTTGACACCAATCCGGTATTTCGCTGCAACAATTGAACTTTGGAGGTGGTGAACCTTCCTATCCGTTTCCAATTAGCGTCACTAACCGAAACTTGGGTTTTGGTGTCACCGGAAACGTAACCGTAGTAAGCGATATCTGCTTTAACCGCTTTGACATAATCGCCCTTCCTGAACCCGTGGCGGGTAACTGTGCCACCGTAACCGCGCCGCTTCCCTCCCTTGCCGGGAATCATTAGGTGTAGTTGGCGGCGACACACTGGAGGGCGACTAATCACCGCAAACTGGCACGGTGTAACTTCGATAGACCCTAAGAAGGTGCCACTTATGCCCTGGATCTGGCGATACCGCATAAACTGAGACGCGGCTGTGCAGATACCATCAACGGCATGGGCGGCAGGTGAGGACTCAGCCTTATTCTTGGATTTGGGTAAACCGAGGTACTGTCTCAGGTTGGATGTGTGCCATCCCTCCTGCGTGTGGACGGTATAGCCGTTAGCTTCTAACTGCTCAATCTGCCAGTATTGACCAACCATAGCGGGGCTAAACCCTTTGTCGCCTTTGGCTTTAATCGTCTCAACCACCACATCTGTGAATGGGTAGACCTTTGATAACTCTTGTACTACCCTCAACGCCAACTGTTTATTAGCCCGGATGCTGGGGGGTATCTTATGACCTTTGCGGTTATCGAATCGGTGCTGGCGGTGATTGCGTTGATCAAAGGAAACCTTACGGTTAATCCGTCGCCCTCGTCTCCCGCGCCGCATCATTACCCGTTGGGTCATCCGCTTGGTCACGTTTTTAAAGGGCAAATTTAGGTGGGCTAAAAACAGAGTAGCTTTGGCTGATTGAATCGCAATCCCCGTGAATAGCTTTCCCGGATCAATTCCAGCCACAATATCTTGGGTTTCCTCCCCCGATGGCGGGTTAACTAACTGGACTTGAAAGATGCCTAAGTCGTTATGGGTGACTTTAGCTTTACCAGCTTTTAGCCACCGCCGAACGCGGCTAGCTTTAGCTGGCATTAATGGTTTACCGTCTGGCGATAAAACTGGTACACGAATCATGGATATAAGCCTCTCGTGTAAGTTGTACGTCCCCTCGACCACCGTTAACAAAATGTCCTCTCTTAAAGCGCCTAAACAAGTAGGCTTGCAGTTGATCCGAACTGGGGAAGTATTCGGAAGTGCGTATCAGTTAACGGCGAGCGTGGTCTATTCAACGCTTGCGTTGCCAGTCCTGTCTCTGGCAATCCCTAATCTCAAGCGATAGCTAGATTAGGGTTGTTGAATGGGCTAATCATAATCGTTCTCCTTTGTTGAGCTATTTTGTAAATTTATGTTATCCACAACATAACGAATTATTACAAAAAGTATCTGTGACTTGACTCTGATCCAGGAGTGATGATAATCACTATCCCCAACCCATTTTTTGATCGCGGTGAATGAATTAACAACAGAAGTCTTAGTTGTCGGCGGTGGTACAGGTGGCACAAGTGCAGCCATCCAAGCGGCACGTCGAGGCGTCAAAACCATTCTAGTCAGCGAGTTTTCCTGGCTAGGAGGAATGCTAACGACAGCCGGTGTCTGTGCGCCCGATGGCAATGAATTAGGCGCGTGGCAAACCGGGTTATGGGGCGCGTTTTTGCGAGAACTCCAACAGCGACAGCCCGGAGGACTGGATAATGGGTGGGTGAGTTTGTTTACCTACCACCCTAGAATTGGCGCTCAAATCTTTACAGATTGGGTGCAAGCATTACCCAACCTCAAGTGGATTGCAGGACAAACGCCGTTAGCGGTATTAAAAGCAGGGGATTGTGTCACCGGGGTGCAATTTTCTGATGTTGTAATTCACGCCAAAGTCATCCTAGACGCCACGGAATTGGGAGATGTACTGGAATTAGCTGAGATTCCCTATCACTGGGGTTGGGAGTTGCGATCGCGCTTTGGTGAACCGAGTGCGCCTATTTCTGGCAATGACTTGACTCAACGCTATCCCGTTCAAGCACCAACCTGGGTGGTTATCCTCAAAGATTTTGACACCGATACCGCACCAGAAATTCCGCCCCCGCCTGAATACAAGCCAGAACAGTTTTTTGGGGCGTGGGAGGGTTATGGGGTGGAATCCTTTCTCAATTACGGACGCTTACCAGGGGGACTGTTTATGCTGAACTGGCCCCAATGTGGCAATGATTATGGTGAGGGGGTGGGGCGCTTAGTGGAATCGGATGCATCCCGACAGCAGTTTCTCCAAGAAGCCCGTTGGCATAGTCAAGGCTTTGCCTGTTTTATTCAATCTCAACTAGGACGGCGTTATGGTTTAGCCCATGATATGTTTCCAGAGGCGTCTGTTGGGGGTGGGGCTTACGCCCTACATCCTTATTATCGAGAAAGTCGGCGTCTGGTAGGGATGGTGACGTTGCGGGAACAAGAGATTTTACCGATAACGGGAGGTCAAGTTGCGCCTTTGCCTGTCAATGAGTCAGGCAATTTCACCGGAATTGCTGTGGGCAATTATGCCAATGACCATCATTATCCCGGTTTTACCTTTCCCTTAGCCCCAAAATCCATCCGTTGGGGAGGGCGTTGGACAGGAACACCGTTTACGATTCCTTATGGTTGCCTTGTACCTATGTCAATGGATGGTTTGTTGGTATGTGATAAAAATATTTCGGTCTCTCACATTGCCAATGGTTCGACGCGGTTGCAGCCTGTCGTGATGAATCTGGGTCAAGCCGCAGGAATGGCGGCGGCGTTGTGTGTGGAACTTGGCTGTCAACCGAGGGAGTTAGTTGTCCGGCGTATTCAAGAGGCATTGTTGGGCGATACTATTGCCCCGGCTGCTGTGATGCCCTTATTTGACAAATCTCTTGATGATCCCGATTGGCGGTATTGGCAACGTTATTACTTGGATCATCCAGAAGAGTATCCCAGTTCGGGCATGGTTGAGGAGCTGGGGGAGCTGGGGGAGCAGGGGGAGATGGTAGAGAATTTCCCCAATCACCAATCCCCAATCGCTAATCACCAATCACTAATCACCAATCGCCAATCATGTACCTTAATCTATTTCACTGGCATATTCCAACGTCGTGCTGACCAGGATTACATGATTACCCTGAGCGAACCTGAAAATCTTATGGGTCAAATTTGGATATTGATTACGATACAACCGGATGTTAATCAGCAACTCCAGCATTATCCTCATCAGCAACAGCTACAAGGGTGGGGATGTTGTAATCCAGGGGGAAACTGGTTGCTGGTGAACCGTTTGCACTGATCAGGAACTACTCTGCTCCTGTTGCGCTAAAAAGGGCGGGTTTAGTGAGGTTAGGGGTTGTCTCCAAAATGTTATTGGTAAAACCCGCCCCTACAACCTTTCTCTTGCTCCCAGACGTGCCATGGCATCTGTGTACCTCTGCACCCCAATTTCCCTCACCCAAATTGGGAACAAACGAAAGATAAACAGGCTAGTTTACCATTAATCTTCACACAATCCACATTAACTCTGACGGGAATTTTTCCTGAACCATGAGTAAAGAGTCCGTAACAGGGACTAGAAACCCTGACACGGACATCTGCTATGCGCTTTTACACTTCTGTTACGTTAGTGAGCCTGCTTACGCTCTCATTGGCTGTCAATGCTCATGATATTCGCGATCGCTCGGTCTCACGTTTTCAGTCTACTCCTGCCCACTCGCTATTGTCTTTAGTGAAAACTGGAGACGCCGGTCCTCAAGCTCCTGAGACCAATCGCGGTGGACAACGGCGTTTCTTCACCTCCCAAGACACCCTCGCGCCCCAGATTTGTCACCGGGGTAGTGGACGGCGCGAATTTACTTGGGCATAGGTAGTTAGTGCCATTTGATATAATATATACTTTCCTGGAAGAATTATCCCCCCTAGTTGTGACCCATCCAGGGGGTCTTCCAGTTAATGGTATCTCCTGGGTTGTTTATCTTCCGTCGTCTATAATCTAAGGAGAATTTAGACTTTAATATTAGGGTGCTTTAAATTGTTAAGCGCATGTTTTGCTGTTTAAGTTGGACTCGCTGGTTTAGGTGAAGCCGTGGGTTCGTCATTACCTTTTATTCTGTTGTACCCATGCGATGTGACCGCTCCCTAAAATGACTAATCATCTCGATCTGATCAAGAGCCTTAGCCCCAGCGCCATGGATCAGATTATGATATATCTGGCTTTCAGCGCAATGAGAACCAGTGGACACCGACATGGGGCATTTCTAGATGCGGCGGCAACGGCTGCTAAATGTGCGATTTACACGACCTTTTTGGAACAGAGTGAAAATATCCGGATGACCGGACATTTACACCATATTGAGCCAAAGCGGGTCAAGGTTATTGTTGAGGAAGTTCGACAAGCGTTAACCGAAGGAAAATTGCTGAAGATGTTGGGGTCTCAAGAACCTCGGTATTTGATTCAGTTTCCTTACGTGTGGATGGATCAGTATCCCTGGCAACCTGGGCGATCGCGGATTTCTGGCACTAGCCTGCACAAGGAAGAAAAACGAATTCTCGAAGAAAAACTGCCGGATCATCTCCCAGATGCCCAGGTGGTGAGTTCCTTACAGTTCATGGAATTGATTGAGTTCCTGCACAGTCGTTCCCAGGAAGATTTACCCCCAGAACGGCGGGCATCTCTTTCAGAAGCCATGGCGGAGCATATCAAAAGGCGTTTGCTGTACTCCGGAACCGTGACGCGCATTGATTGTCCTTGGGGTTTACCTTATTATGCTCTGACCAGTGCGTCGTATTCGCCCGTAGATGGCAAAGAACGTACCTACACGATGGTGGAGGATACAGCGCAGTACTTCCGGTTGATGAAAGAGTGGGCAGAACGTCAGGACGGTGTGATGCGGGTGTTGGAGGAATTGGATATTCCACCGGAAAATGTTGATCAAGCCATGGCAGAACTGGATGAGATTATTCGCGCTTGGGCGGATAAATATCATCGCGATGATGGTAAAGCGATGGTTTTACAAATGGTGTTTGGTCGGCAAATAGAATAGTTATTTGTCATTGGTTATTCGTCGTTGGTTATTTGTCCTTGGTTATTTCTCCGAGGACTTTTTTTGCCTTTTCAGTCAACTCAGGCGAACTCGAAACACTAGCCGAGTGCGATACTGTGCCAGATGACGATAAATAAGATAGCCGCGATCGCACCAATTAAGGTATTGATAAAATTCACGACTTCGTTGGTCATCCATTCGACCTGAGATTGCCAGGTGGCACCAATCACACTTTCTAGGTTAGTGGCAACAAAGGCAGCTAATACACAAAAATAAACACCTGTCAAGTCGATAAAACCAACGCCCCAACCCAGAACCGCGATCGCAGCCGAGGCGACAGCCCCCGCCAGAGTTCCTTCTAAGCTAACTGCACCTTCGGTTCCGGGGGATACAGGTTGTAAGGTGGTGATTAAAAACGTGCGCTTACCGTAAGTTTTACCCACCTCACTGGCGGTCGTATCAGAAAGCTTAGTGGCAAAACTAGCGACGAACCCCAGTAGGAGAAAACTGCGATAGGGTTCATCCAGGAAAAGAACGCCCACCGCGCAAAGCGTACCTGTTAGGGCGGAACCCCATACATTTTCGGGTCCTCTAGCGCCGGAACGCTTTTCCGCGATCCCCGCTGCTTCTTTTTGTGCCATACCGATACGGGTAACGGCTGAACCGACGAGGAAATAAACCATAACAATCAGATACCCTTGCCAGCCCAACGTCCCCCAAATCACAATTCCCAACGCCCAAGCGTGGAGAACTCCAGCGCGGGTGAGGAGTTGTTTGGGGCTCACCCAGGCGATCGCTAATAATACTGTATTTAAGAGGACGGCAATAAGCCAAGGGTTAAGAGAATTGAAGGTTGCAAGCATTTACTAAGTGTTGAGTTTTGAGTGTGTAGGGGCGGGTTTAGGGACTTGGCGCAAGCTATTAATGATAACGTTTGTTCAAAACCCGCCCTGACCGAGTTTTGATTGTGTAGGGGCGGGTTTAGGGACTTAGCGCAAGCTATTGATGATAACGTTTGTTCAAAACCCGCCCTGACCGAGTTTTGAGTGTGTAGGGGCGGGTTTTACTATCGTTTCTCACCTTACAACAGAGGTGACTAAACCTGCCCTGACCCTACCATGGCGTATCTTAAGGGTTAAGAGGACGTTGCCGGGTGTATCGTAGGCGACAGTTTCGGGTATGCGATCGATGGATAACTGTTTAGGGTGATTATTAGGATTAGGCAAAACTTCAAGTAGTAGCGATGAATCCCATTCTCTTCCATTTGGCATTTCCCGTTAGCGATATTGAGCAAACCAAAGACTATTATGGCAGAGGACTCGGCTGTGACATTGGGCGAGAAACCCGTCACGCGGTTATTTTAAACCTCTACGGACATCAACTGGTAGCCCATCTCACTGATGAACCCTTAACGCCACAACGGGGAATTTATCCGCGTCACTTTGGTTTGATTTTTACTGCTGAAGCTGACTGGCAAGCCTTATGCGATCGCGCCCAACAGCAGCAGCTTCAATTCTATCAGCAACCGAAGCGACGCTTTCCGGGTGATGTGACCGAACATCGCACCTTTTTCTTACAAGACCCCTTTTATAATTTAATGGAGTTTAAATTTTATGCTCATCCAGAGGCAATTTTCGGCAGTCACGAGTTAGCGGCGATTGGCGATCGGTAACGTTTTGAGGTGACACCTATCATTAAAATAGGGCTAAAGCCCTGACTACGAACTGTTTTGAGGTAACACCTATCATTAAAATAGGGCTAAAGCCCTGACTACGAACTACAAACCTAATTTGCCTGAATTTGATAAAAGGGTTCGGATAAAGCCGTAGCTACTGCTTGCATACTGTGAGGATTAATCACCATACAAGCATGGGCTAAAACGGGAACTTTAACATCTTGACCTACGGGCATTCGTGAACTATTACCCGGAATAATAATAAAATCCCATGGTGTCCAAATTGATGTGAAATTGAGGCGTTCTAACATCTGGACATCTCGGTTTAAATCCTCTAGTAAAGGATTTCCTGGGCGCATTTGCAGGCAGGCGCGACGGTTCAATAGGTAGGCTAACCAGGTGCCGTGATGGGGGGCGGAAATGGTAATGTAACGCTGCACTCGGTCAATTCCACCTAATCGCTGCACATAATAGCGGGTGACGAGTCCTCCCATACTTAAACCGACTAAATCAATGGGTTGCTTGAGAGGGAATGTTTGGTTGATAAAATTAGCTAATTGGGCTGCCATTTGGTCTAAACCCAATGTGGCGTTATTTGGTTTGAGGTCAAGGGAATAAACGGAAAAACCTTGTTTTTTGAGGTAGGGAGAGAGTTTGCGGAAAACTGATGAGGTGCGAAAAATACCGTGAACGAGAATAACTGGGTTTGTCATTGGTCATTGGTCATTAGTCATTAGTCATTAGTCATTTGATGTAGGGTGGGCAATGCCCACCTACGATAAGTAAGCTGTCATGCATTTAAATTGGATATTACACCAAATTCGGATTAGCTACCCCCGTTATAACCCAGTCCGCGCAGGCGGACTTTGTTTGTGTAGCTGCGATTTCAATCGCCTTGACTGAGATGTTGGGTTGACGTAGGAAACCCAACTGCTTCTGGGATAGCGATACACTAAACGATAGTGGAAAAAGCAGGAGGGAAAACGTGGACGTTAAAGCAGCCGTCGCCTACGAAGCTGGGAAACCGTTAACCATTGAAACCGTTCAGCTAGAAGGACCAAAAGCTGGGGAAGTACTGGTTGAAATTAAAGCAACAGGGATTTGTCATACCGACGCCTATACCCTCTCTGGCAAAGACCCAGAAGGACTCTTTCCCGCTATCTTAGGACATGAAGGTGCTGGTGTAGTCGTCGAGGTTGGAGACGGGGTAAAAAGCCTTAAACCGGGCGATCATGTGATTCCGCTCTACACACCCGAATGTCGGAACTGTGAGTATTGCTTAAGTTTCAAAACCAATCTCTGTCAGGCGATTCGGGCAACTCAGGGACGAGGTGTCATGCCCGATGGCACAAGTCGGTTCTCAAGTAATGGCAAAATGCTGCATCACTACATGGGAACCTCTACCTTTGCCAACTATACCGTGTTACCAGAAATTGCCGTGGCGAAAATTCGCGAAGATGCGCCCTTTGAGAAGGTTTGTTATATTGGCTGCGGCGTAACTACGGGAATTGGTGCGGTGATTAATACCGCCAAAGTTGAACCCGGTTCCAGAGTTGTGGTATTTGGACTCGGTGGGATTGGCTTAAATGTGATCCAAGGGGCGCGAATGGTAGGCGCGAGTCAAATTGTTGGCGTTGATATTAATCCAGATAAACGGGAATTGGCAGAAAAATTTGGCATGACAGATTTTGTTAATCCCCGTGAAGTCGAGGGAGATTTAGTTCCTTATTTGGTGGAGTTAACTAAAGGTGGAGCCGATTATAGTTTTGAGTGCATTGGTAATGTTAATGTGATGCGCCAAGCCTTGGAATGTTGTCATAAAGGATGGGGCGTGAGTGTGATTATTGGAGTAGCTGCCGCAGGACAAGAAATTAGTACTCGTCCCTTTCAATTGGTAACTGGACGGGTTTGGAAAGGAACAGCTTTTGGGGGCGCAAAGGGACGCACTGATGTTCCGAAAATTGTGGATTGGTATATGGAAGGTAAGATTAATATTGATGATTTAATTACCCATGTCATGCCCTTGGAAAAAATAAATGAGGGGTTTGATTTAATGCACCAAGGGGAATCCATCCGCAGCGTGGTTACATTTTAAGGCAGAGCGTAAAAACCTTGTAGGGGCTGCTGAATAAGTGGTGAGGTGAGGGGGAGATGGGGAAGCTGGGGGAGCTGGGGAAGCAAGGGTACATTGTCCCTGAGCAAAATGATGCCATACTTATGAACGATGCTACATTCGTCTGCATCAACTCACCACTTCCGTCGCCAGTTAAAAAAGCTTTCCAGTAGATTTTGTAACATCTTATTACTCTCTAACCGTTGACGTTGCCACTCCTGCGCCGTTTTATAAAGAATCTCTGACATTGTAGGCGAAGCTTGCGACATTTTAGCCAGTGAACCCACTTTAATTTTATGGCGAATTAGTAGCGCGATCGCACCAATTAATTCATCAGCATTTGCTCCCACGATTAATCCACCTAAAATTGTCCCATTCCGACGCAGCACCAGTTTGCAAAATCCCGTCGTTTCCCCTAGAATATGCGCCTTATCCAAGGTTTTGAAATACTGTCGCACCACCCAAACCTCTTTCCCATACCGATGTCTGGCTTGCGCTTCCGTTAACCCCACCCGTGCTAAGATTGGATCAGTAAAAATTGCCCAAGGAATCCCCTGATAATCCACAGTCCATCGCGGAAAAAATAAAGCATTTTTGATTGCAATACTGGCTTCATATTCGGCAATATGCTCAAATTGATAACCGCCAATCACATCACCACAAGCATAGATGCGAGGATTAGTAGTTTGCAGTTTTGGATTTAGTTTCAACCCCTTTCGGGAAAACTTGACCCCAACTCCTGCTAAATTTAACGATTCAATATTAGGAGTTTGACCCGTCGCCAACAAAATTTCATCGGTTTCAATTGCCCGATTTCCCACTTGCACCCATTTTTTTCCCTCAATCCACCTTACCTGAGTCACCGAACTTTGAGTCAAAACACGAATTCCTTCGGCTTCTAATTGCGCTTGCACCAGACGCGACGCCTCTGCGTCTTCTTGGGGAAAAATAAGAGCCTCACTCACCGCCAGTGTCACCTGGCAATCCAGCCGCGCTAATGTTTGAGCGAGTTCGATAGCATTGGGAGTGCTACCCACAACGAGCCAATTTTTCTGTAACTGAAATGGAATGGTTTCTTCTACGTTCTCCGGTTTTCCTAGAGGCGTCGGTTTCGTTACCTTATCGGTTTCTTGAGGAACGGTATCAGTAAAATCTGTCCTGATAACTTTGCTTCTATACTTGTCTACCTGTTTCCAGATATCTCTTGGGGTAAAGTAACGGGTTGTCTCTAACCCATCGATATCAGGAATTTCTGGACAAGAACCCGTTGCAATTAAATATGCCCTTGCCCGTAAGCGTCGATTATTGACAACAAAGCCCAAGTGAGGTAAAAGGCAAAATTCTCCGCCCCCAGAAATGACATGTACACCAAAGGATGCCAAAATTGCTGGAGAAGTGGCTTCAGAACAAGTAGAAACCAACATATCCGCCCATTCCATTGCTTCAGTAATGTGTACAGTAGCAAAATGGGGGAATGACTCCAAGACGAACCCTGGCATGTCTCTACCTTCTTCCCCGGCTTCCTCTGATTTTTTTATCAACTGTTTTTGTAATCCAGGATTATCAGCAATCGAGGGATTTATAGCAGAATTAACCCCAAAGTGAGGCGCTTTCCGTACTTGCTGAAGAACTCGCCCTACCTGCATCAATGCCTTATTGTACAGCACATCTTGACCCAACCCGTTGCTCTGGAGGTTCTCAGGTTCAATCAAGGCAACACGAGCCTTTAATTGAGTCGCAGCCAAGGCAGCATAAGCGCCAGCCCTGCTATTACCAATTACAATAAGGTCATAATCATTTGTCATTTGTCATTTGTCATATTATTTCCGCTTGTCTCTCCAATTCTATAAACTTTTCACGCCAATACTCCCAATTCCTCTGCGTTCCTCTGCGTTAACCTCTGCGTTCCTCTGCGTTAAAAAAAATAATTCTGATTCAGAATTTCTAACTTATAACATCTTTCAAAGCATCTAATAAACATTGATTATCTGCTTGAGTCCGAATAGCGACTCGAAAATAGCGATCGCCTAATTCCGGAAAACTCAAGCAATCCCGAATTAAAATACAATGGTGCTTGAGTAGGTGTTCCTGTAGTTGGGAACAGGAGTGTTCTGAGTGTACCAGCAAAAAGTTAGCCGCGCTGGGATAGGGATGTAACCCTGGTAACGATGATAATCCTTGAAACAGATGCGATCGCGCGGCGGGAAGCCAGTCCCAAGTCTGGCGTTGAAATGCCTGATCTTGCACCACAGCGATCGCAGCAGCGACAGCCAAGACGTTTACAGACCAGGGGTCACGCCATTTTTGCCAGCGTTGTAGCCGTTCAGGATGAGCGATCGCATAACCTAAACGGAGTCCAGGCAGACTGTAGAATTTAGTTAGCGATCGCAAAATGACCAGATTTGGATAATCCTGCACCCACCGAATCAAGCTTTGCTGCTGATCCGGTGGCAAAAAGTCCATAAAGGCTTCATCCACAACCACCAAAGCAAATTGTTCCAAGTAAGGCAACAGGCTGGCTTGGTCGAATAATTGACCCGTGGGATTATGCGGGTTATTCAGCAGCAAACCCTGACGTTTGCCAGGAACAAGCGGTAATGTAGGGGCGGGTTTAGGAATTTGCTTGTGGCTATTGATGATAACCTTTGGGCAAAACCCGCCCTGACTGAGTGTTGAGACAAGTCCCTCATCTTCCCCATCTTCCCCGAATAAAAGACACGCCCTGATTCTGCCATTAAACGCCCTCAGCGCTCGTTGGTAGTCGCTAAAGGCTGGAGTCAAAATAATCGTTTCCTCCAGTTCTGAGAGTTCCCTGGCTGCCCAGGTTAACAACTCAGCCGAGCCATTCCCCGGTAGAATCCAGTCAGGGTTAAGCGTGGGATGGAGTTGACTCAGAGCTACTCGTAACGGGTAGTAATCCGGTGCCGGGTAAGCCACCAAGTCATCTAGATGAGACTCAATCGCCGCGATCGCACATTTTGGCGGTCCCAAAGGATTGATACTCGCCGAAAAATCCAGAATCAGGGAAGGGGAACAACCTACCCGCGCCGCTGCCCAGGCTAGATTTCCTCCGTGAATAGGTCGTTTCAAGGATCACGTCTCCTCAAAATCAGCCGATTGCAGAGACGCGCCATGGCGCGTCTCTACATTCTCTCTTATCTTCACCAATCAGGCTTGACTCACACCCTTACTTGGGAGGGGCAACTTGTTCCTTGAACAGCTTGCCCGCAGAAAACGCCGGAACCTTCGTCGCCGGAATTTCCATCTTATCGCCAGTTTTGGGGTTGCGTCCCTCACGGGCTTTGCGTTCCCGCGATTCAAAGGAACCGAAGCCAACTAAGGTGACTTTATCACCCTCAGAGACAGCTTCCATAATTGATTCCAATGCCGCAGTTAACACCGCATCCGCTTGTTTTTTGGTCACAGCAGCTTTTTCCGCCACTTTATCTACTAATTCGCCCTTGTTCATCATAAATCTCCTTATTTCTGCGTGAATCAAAGGTCAACGCTTACTCTAACCCATTAGTCTAGAGTTCAGTATTTGACCCCCAAAACCAGGGGTTTCAGGGAAAAATGCCTGAAACACCCACCGGCTCGAAGTTTCACTGCATTATTCTAATGGCTGATTGCCAGATATGGAACGTTGAAACCTTTAAATTATGTAGATTTCGGGATTTTTGAGTATAAATACCGACTATATTTTTTAACATTCTGCCAAACTTGCCCAACAAACGCGCATTAGCTCCCCGATTTCTGTCGTTTAGCACCGACCTGCATCCGTGTCAACTTAAGACTTTGTATGACTAGCGCCCAAAGTTTAGATCCCCCTAAATCCCCCTTCAAAAGGGGGACTTTGATTAATTTCTGGTTCCCCCCTTTTTAAGGGGGGCTAGGGGGGATCTCTTATTAAGTAAGGGTTTCAGCCTTAAGTTGACACGGATAGGCACTGCCGTACCCCTACGGCTGAACCGATGGTCTAAAAACCACCCTGCGTGGGAAACCCTCGGCGCTGTAACACTTCCTGAGCCTCTCGCCCTGGTGTGTAGTTGTAGCCAAACGCGCCACGTTCTGAGTCATCAATAATCTGAGGGGTTAGCAGCACAATCACCTCTTGTCGCGAATTGTTCCGGCTTGTGCTTCTAAACAGAGCGCCCAACAGCGGAATATCACCTAAAATGGGTACTTTGCTTACAGTTGTCCGGTCACTTTCTTGGATAATGCCAGCTAAAATAAGCGTTTGACCATCTCGCAAACGAATCGCTCCAGATTGCAACGTTCGTTCTTGGGTCAGAGTGATTTCACCAACAGGAGTGTCTCGCGACCCAGAAATCGAAGAAACTGTCGGATCAATCCCCAATGTGACAAAGCCATTGTCGTCAATCCGATCCACCCTGACATCCAGGATTAAACCAGCATCCCGAATAATCGGTTGTTCTACCGCAACAGAATCCTCACCAACCGCCCGTGTTACTAACTCGGTTCCGGCAAATACCTCCTGAGTCAGTTGTACTCTGGCACTCTGCCCTTCTTGGACGACGAGTGTTGGGTCAGTTAATATCTTGGCATTTCCACTGGTAATCTGAGCTTCTAACGACGCTAGGAATCTGGTCGGAAATTGGAATAGAGAGGGTAAACCAAACGTAACTTCACCGGGTTCACCTGGCTCTACGCTAACATTTCCTTCCTCATCTATAGTGACGGTCGTGTCCGTGGGAAGTGTAATATTTGTGATTCCTGCTGAGAGTGGATCATCAAGATTGACTATCGGTCCGAAAACGGTTGTGGGCTCTCCTTGTGTTCTGCGAACACGATCTGCCAAAGGTACACCAGGACGTTGATCGACAGTGACAGTATCTGGACCGGGAAGAGTAAATTGATTATCAGGATCGAGAAAAACATCTGCTCCAGCAAAGGGATTCGTTATTACGGGCGGAGAGACAGTACTCGTCCCCACTTGGGCTGCACTCGGTGGTCTGAATTCACCATAATTAAAGACGGCTGCTCCTTGGTCAACCGCGAAAAAGCCCTCATCAATGCCAAAAGAGAAGCTGGAATTGAAGGCGTCGGTTCCCAAGAGGTTGACATCAACAATCTTGACATTGATTGCCACCTGACGGCGACGCAAATCTAATTGAGTCAATAAAGCGGAGGCGAGTTCAATTTGGCGCGGTTCGCCAACTAAGGTTACAGCATTCAGTCGCTCATCTGTGATTACCGATAACCCTTTCAGGAGTAATGGTCCTTCTCCTTCGGTAGCGGATAAGGGTTGAATATTAGTTTGTCGGGTTTCGACGGTTCTGGCAGCACCTCCCTCACCGATCGTCTGAATTTGAACATTTTCTACGATTCGTTGAGTTTCGGCTCCTTGGGCACTCAGGAAAGCTGATGCTGAAGCCGCACTAACTTGATTGAGCCGTAAGGTGCGGCTAATTAAATTACGAGCGGCTTGGGGTAGTCGAGCACCAACAAATATAGTACGTCCCCGGCGATTTGCCTGAAGTCCAGAGAGTTGGAGAACGTAGTTAAACACATCTTGGACGGGTTCGTTTTCCAAATCCAGGGAAATTGTTTCCTGAGCCGCTTCTCCCTCACCACCTGCTCCAGTAAAGGCCAGGTTCAATCCAGCCGATCGCGCCAAGAGTGCCAAAACTTCTCGGACAGGGGCTTCTCGTAAGGAGAGGCGGGGGACTACTGCTGCTGTTCCCAAGTCAATCTCGCTGGCGGCAGCATTCAGATTAGACACCGCAATATCTCCCACAGGTGGCGCAACGGCTCTCGGTAAGAATGGCGGTGCTGGAGCAACGGGTTGGACTGTTCCGGCGGGTGCAGCCGGAACCCCATCAATGGTAATTTGAGGATCGGGAACTAAAACATCGGGTGAAGGTGCTGGAACTACGGGAGTGGGTTGAGCTTGAGTAGGTTCAGGAGAATCCTGTGTCGGGCTTTGAGCCACAACTGGGGGTGAATTAGAACGCTGAGATTGGGATCGGCGAGTGGCGGGAGATGAGAAGTCTGAAGTGGAGCGAGTTGTCCCTGGATTGGCTAGAGTGGGAACGCTTGAGACTGATTCCCTCGGTGGCGGAGCAACCGGAATGGAAATGTTCTGTTGATTTTTTGGTACTGAATTAAGATTGAAATTCGCTGGAGTGGTAATCTCAGATTGAGCGGCAATATTACTCGAAGCGGCGTTAATTGTTTCTGTTCCCTGCATCCCTGCACTTCTGCTTCCTAGCTGGGGAATACTGACATTTTCTCTACTCCTAGCGCTATTCGGTTTAGTGGATGAGGAGGGTAGTTTTGGTGGAGTAATTGACGCTGACTCCCCAGAGGGCGAGGAAATCGGAATCGAAACGGCGGCTTGATTGCTGGGAGCAGGACTAATTCCTAGAGTAATTGCCTGAGACGCTTGCTGAAGAATTTGACCTTCCGGTGGATTTTCTGCCCCACTCACAGTTACCCGAATGCTGTTGGGTTCGATTTGACTCACCGTAACAGAGGTAATACCGGGCATGGGGTTGTCTTGACGAAAGCTATTGCCTTCCCGTAAATTCAACCGAACATTGACAATATCCGCCACCCAATCCTTACCCCGGTTCACCGGGAAAACTTGGGGGCGCTGATCTCCAGCTTGGGTTTCCAGAATCAGCTCTAAACCACTCCCTCTGGGATTGAGCCGGACTGCGGTAACTTGAGCCGTCGCCGCCCAGACGGGTTCGCTTATCGATAGGGAGACGGCAGTCGCGATCGCGATTCCACTGAACAGTTGCTCCTGTCTCACAATTCACTCCTCACTTATGACCTCTAAACCACCTTAATCCTAATGATGTTGGGGATAAATTAATTAATCTGGGTTCAGAATTTCTTCACCCAGTTCCCAGACGCGCCATGGCGCGTCTCTACTCCCCAACTCCCTACTGAGCTTCTCCTTCAGCGGCGGCTGCCGCTGCCTGCTCTTGCTTTTGTTCCTCACTCAAGGGCATCAACACATCCAGTCTATAGCTTGTTGTCAGAGTCGGTGGAGCACCGGCAATGATTTCTTCATCTTTCTCTACAATGGGTGTCACCGTACCTTTGTCATCGACCAACAGCCCTTGCGGTGTGCTGATATCTGTCCTCAACTCTTTCACCACAACTAGGGTTTGTAGTCGCTCAATACTCCGTAAAATTGACTGGATTTGGTTAAAGCTGCCATCCGTCTCTAACTTAAAGCTTTGGCGTTTCAGTTTGCCGTTAACGGCTGCTCCCAGGGAACCATCGGTAACGATATTGCTTTCTTCATTGACTTGAACAGGTTCATAACTCGTCAATGTTCCGTCTGCGTCTTTGATAAACCGATTCACATCTAGTAGCAAGGTATTTACCGATTGTTCATCAGCAAATAAACCTGTCACTGTTTGGTTTTGCTGCTTTACCTGAGCTAATTCCTGTTGTTTCTGTTGAATCTGCTGCTGAATTACTGCGCGATCTTGGAGTTGACCCTCTTTTTCTTGACGCTGCGTTTTCAACCCCTGATATTCTTGCCATACGGGCTGCACCACGTTCATCGCCAGATAAGCGGCTCCCAAAACGCCTAAGACAGCGAAGATAATTCCGGACACTTTTGGCGTGAAGGTAATCCCAAACGCCACCGGATAACTGGGTTCTTCCTCCTGCTCTTCAACGGGGATAAAATCTGGATCAGCATAAGTCATAGTTACATCACTCCGTAGTTGTCTCGGTTGGGCTGGGGCTGGGGCTTGGAGCTGCGCTAGGTGTCTCCGTTGCCTGATTTTGATCGATTTGCTGTAAGGCTTTGATCCGAGCCACTAATCCCACTGCTCCTTTGCGGTCAATTTCGCGCAATAGTTCAGAAGCGGGGACATTTGTCAAGCTCGTTTCAACGGTATAGCCTACCACTTTGGGCAACTCGTAGGTTATCTCAGCCACCGTCTCGCCGCCTTCCTTTTCCGGTACTTCTAACTTAGCGGGGTTCTCCTCCAGTTGAGCGCTAACGATATGAGTTTCTTCCTCTTGAAAGAAGGGAGATTGCTGTAGCGTCAGCAGAAAGTTGTTTACATCATCAAATGAACGCGCTAAACCAGAAATCTCCACGTTAATTGTGGGTAAGGGGGCACTACCCTCAGTCCCTTCAGCCGCTTTGGTTTCGGTTTCCGTTTGTTCAATCGCTTGAATTTGGACTCCGGTGGGGACGCGATCGCGAATATCCTGTAGAATAGCTGACCAAGGCTTAATTTGATTAAAGACCGTTGCCAAGGCTTCGGTTTCTTGTCTCACCGCTTGGATTTGAGTATTCAGGTTATTAATTTTATTTTTTTCCGCTTGCAAGCTTTGCAGTTCGGCGTCGATTTCAGCAATTTCCTGGTTTAACTTGGCATTTTGCTGAGGTAACCACAAAAAACCGACTCCGGCGACTAACGCCAGCGGCAGTAACCCGACAATCACGCCTATAATCAGCGGCGTCATTTCCCCCATTTGAATCTGTTTTTTGGCTTTGGGGGACTCAGACCCTTTATCGGGTTGGCGATAATCGGGTCTATCTTTAAGAAAATTAATATCGAGACTATACATTAGGGTTAAACCTCCCGCAATCCTAATCCTAGTACCGTTCCCAATCCGGGTCGTTGTACTGGGGGAACATCTTGCTCCATCTCTAAGGATAGTGCCGCAATCGGATCAACCTGAGTGGTAGGCAAGCTTAATCGTTGGGTGAAAAATTCATCCAGTTGTCCAATTCCGCCACCAGGTCCAGCGAGGAGGAGTTGAGCCACTTCTAGATTTTCACTCTGATTTAAATAAAAGTCGATGGAACGACGCAATTCATCGGCGAGTTCACCTAAAACTCTCAGCAGTGCTGCCATTCCCGGATTAATCCCCGTGGCGCCTGTGCGAATGCCATCCACCGGAGTGTTGGGTATAGTCATTCCTTGCAAGAGTTCCGTATTTCGGGATGTCGGTAAATTCATCGCTCGCGACAAGGCACTCTGGAGTTGGAATGTGCCAATGGGAACGGTGCGGGAAAACTGGGGGACACCATCGACAATAATCGCAATTTCGGTACTATCAAATTCTATATCCACCAATACCGCCGCTTCTTGGGGCGCAAATTGTCGCAGTTGCTCGCGGATGGTGCGAATCAGGGCAAAACTATTGATTTCCAGGACATCCACCTTTAACCCCACCAGTTGGAAGGTATCCAGATAGGTGTCTGTCACCTCGCGGCGTGTTGCCACCAACAAGACTTGTACTTTTTCAATCCCATCTTCGTCCATGAAGAAGCCCAGTTTTTGGTAATCTAAATCCACTTCTTCGCGCGGATAGGGTAAGTATAGACCGGCTTCATGGTTTAGAACCATATCTCGCAGTTCAGTGTCATCGAGTTCAGCGGGAATCGGAATAATCCGAATCACCGCTTCCCGCATGGGGACAGCCGTGGCGACTTGCTCGACTTTGAGTTTATGTTCATCGAGAATTTCAGTCACAAGTTCAGCTAAACTGGCGGCATCGATAATCTTCCCTCCGTCAAACAAACCTTCGGGGACTTCATGGGTGTGAAGGCTCACCAGCTTGTAGCCCTGACCTTGCTTACGCAGTTGGGCGATACTAATACGTTCTGGTGCTAATTCTATCCCGATACCCTTTTTACCCTTAGAAAATAGATCTTGGAAACGGTTCAACATAGCTCAGGTGGGGACTGGTTTGACAATCCCCGCACGTATAGGGCGGGGATTCTTGGGCTGACCTTGCCTCCGGTTATCCGCTTCAACAAGTGAATTGGTTTACCTTTGGTCTTATCGAGCATACTTGAGTCTTTCAACTCACTCCTCAAGCTTATATTTCCGTGTGTCCCACGGTATTTTGATGTATCGAGATTTATCGAATTCTCGCTTTAACGTCTCTCAGTTTGCAAGATTTAGGCTTTATTCTTTGCTGCCAGGGCTCCGGATACAAGAGATAATAATCCGCTTTACCAACTTCGCTTTTTATGTGCGCTTTACCGCTATTATTAGTATACATGAATTCATCGATATATTAGGACATTTTTAAAGCCGTCCGACAAGGACGGGAAATCTAAACCCAAATCTCCAGTCAAAATTATAAGTCTAAACTGGCTTGAGTGTGGATTGTTTCTCCTGATTTGGCAACGGATACCCCATCTTAGCGTTGGCAAGGGAGTCACGCCGAATCATGGTTGACAGGTAACTTGTTGATGGTGAATAACCCAGGAGCTTGTCCGGTTTTAGCTGTAGGACACGGGACAAAGCCTATCGCCAAACTGTAAGACGTAGTAATAAGTAGGTAGGGACAGTTAAAGGCGGGCGGTGGTGATCGTCATTCGTCATTCGTCCTTTGTAAGAGTTTGAGGCGAGTTTTACATAACTTAATATAGTTGAGCTTATTTCCACCAACCTACTTAGAGGACGAAAGCAATCTACTACTACGCTGGTTTCTGGGTAGGAAGCCCGCGCTTCGGCTGCCCTCAGCGTCGGGTAGTTCACTAAGGATGATTAGGCGAGATCCTTCATCATTCCAGTGAAGGTATCCCAAAACTTCGGCGTCGGGATCTTCATAGAAGAAATCAATGTTGTTTCCATAGAGCGCAGAATTCTATTTCCGTAGTCGAATTAAGCCTTTATATAGCTTTTTTAAATGAAATCTGCATTTATTTTGAGGCAGGGAGGTGTCATCCTGCTGTCAGGTATAGGTATCAACAATCAAACATCAAGTCAGCGCGATCGCAGGCAGGTTCGATGCTCCACGGCAAGCACTGGTGATTCCCTCTGGCTGTAATCCTGCTCAAGTTCAAGGATTTAACTGTATCAATTTTTACAATGTTAGAGTTTGTGATTTTTGTTTAGATTTAAGATTGTGAGCAATCGCTAACATCTTAGATAATTATTCAGTGATTTTACTGAGGTAATCCACCAGCAGGATAAGCATCAAATTTAGATGACATACTCAATAGCGCCATACATCCCCTTGATCGGTTTGGGAGTCGGTATAGATACTTAGGAATAAAGACTGAGCCGATAGCTTAACAAATTTTAGTATTTTAGAGCAAACCTTCAGCGCTAAATGCCAGGTTTCTGGCAGCAAATCACTGGATTTTCGTATAGTAGATAACAAAAAGCCGACAATTTGCTCACGGCTAGTAAAGAATTGAAAAGCAAGGCGGCTGAAACCTTACGAACTAAGCCAATAAAGCGTAGTATGCGTTAGTAGTAGAGCAAATTATCCTGCGTAGCGTTCAATTCAAAAATTATGTCGATTACCAGTTCCTTATCCGACTTTTCAATACCAGAAATTTTCCAGTTTCTAGAGAAAGGACAGAAAACTGGAGTGTTGACGCTAGGAGCATTGCCAGAAGACCCCACACCACTCAACACAATTTATTACATTTGGGTTTACCAGGGACGTATTGTGGCGGCAGCAGATCAATTAGATCATCAAGGGTTAGTGAAATTGATTGCTGAACAGATGGGAGTGAGCCAGCGCGTAGTAACAAAACTTGTACAGCTATGTCCGACTGATAAACCCTTGGGGTTGAGCCTCAAACATCATGGAATCTTGTCAATCGAACATTTAAAGCAGCTTTTTCAGAATCAGGTATTGCAGCGAGTGTGTACGTTATTTGAACTCAAGGAAGGTCAGTTTAAATTTATTCCAAACGCTCCCATACCCACCAAAGAAATGACGGGATTGAGCATCTCAGCGACAGAAGCCACATTGAGAGGGTTGCGATTACTGAAAAATTGGGATAATCTCCATGATAAACTACCTGCTCCAAATTCAGGATTAGCTAGTATCATGGCGGGTAGTCCTGCTTATCGCTTGTATCCTTTAGAGGAGCAAGTATGGGAACGATCGCAAGGGACAGTTTCGTTGTCTGCGATCGCAAAAGAACTAAATGTTCCCGTTGAACAAGTGCAGCATGTCGCATTTACCCTGATGACTGTAGGTTTAGTTGAGGAAGTACCTCTGTTGGCTGGTATTTTGCCCACTCAAGAAATTGAGCCTTTACCAGCTCAGTTGTCTAAAGCGTCAGAGAAACAAGGGATTACGCCATCACTTTTGCAAAACTTAGTGGGTTTCTTGCGGAGTAAAGGAGGTAATCGTCAAGAGCGAAATTGGAATTATGTTTCCACGCATTCCTCCCCCACTTCATTACCATTCCTGAAACGAGAGAAAGAAACGATTCAATGCTAATCGCTTACTTGTCCGATTGAACATCAACGGCGGCAACGATTTGAGCGAAATAGTTGGAATACCACAGCCAGTAGTGATGCTCAATCATGGTTAATTGCTCCAATACAGTGTCTTTTCCATATTCTTTTGCCATATTTTCTTGCAGACAGAGCGGTAAGTGATATATTCTCTCCATGATCGACCATTTTCCAAATTTAATGAAATACGGTAACTGGACAAATTTTAACTCTCGCCAACCGATGATATTCTTCCATTGATGGGGGTTTAAATTTCCATTGAAATCCTTTAGACGGTGTTTCCACATTCAGAACAATTCCTTCCTGTCGATACAACCCATCTGAATCACCCCGATAGGTAGTAAACTTTTTTCTTCACTATTGCATATTCCACACCGAGCGAAGCCGAGGTGTTGCCTATTGCCTATTGCCTATTGCCTATTGCCTAGCGCTATAATTCATAATTCCGACTTCAGACGATACAATTGTTTACTAAGTAATCCCCATTAACGATTAAGACTCTTGCCTAGCTCCTCTGCTTATCTACTTATTGCTCACGGAAGCCGAGATCCACGTCCTCAGCGAGGACTAGAGGAATTGGCACAGTTACTCCAGAAGCAGTTAGCGAGTCAAGGTGAGGCAAGTCAAGCCTTGAGGATTCGCATCGGAACTGCCACGTTAGAACTAGCACCTCTATCCTTACATGAACAAATTTGTCAGTTTGCGACTCAAGCGATAAGAACTGGCTACCCGCAGATCCAAGCTTTGCCCTTATTTCTCTTACCGGGGGTACATGTGATGGAGGATATCCCGGAAGAAGTAGCGATCGCACAACAACGGTTAGGGGAAAAATTAACCATCAACCTGCAACCTCATATCGGAGTACATCCCCATTTAGGACAACTGCTGGTGAATCAACAGCCACCCCTAAATGCTCCGATTAAAATTCTAATCTCTCATGGCACACGTCGTCCTGGTGGTAACCAGCCAGTCGCCACCTTAGCCCAACAATTAGGCGCAATCGACGCTTATTGGTCAATCGAACCAACGCTCAGTCAACGAGTCGCTACTTTAGCGGAGGCTGGATATCAGCATATCGCCATTGTGCCTTATTTTTTGTTTGCTGGCGGAATTACAGACGCGATCGCACAATCTGTCCTTGATCTACAACAGCAATACCCTCAACTCCAACTTGAGTTCGGTGAACCCCTTGGCGCAACTCCCCAGTTAGCGGAGTTAATCCTAGATTTAACCAGACAGAGGGTGTAGTCCAATTATATCTAGGGCTACGCAGATACGTGAGGGTGAATGCCACTGACTGGTATGCTGGTGGGCAGTACCAACCCTACGGTATATCAAGAATTTCGGCGATCGCAAAATGCTGACTGGAGCGTGTCATTGAGGTTAGGACATTCTTTACTGTTCCCTGTTCCCCGTTCCCTTTTGGGATCAGACTACACTTAAAATGACCCCAAACGGATGCTTTAGGGCGATAAGCCAGGTGCTAGGCTGCCATGATCGATCAGGTTTTCAATAATCGTTATCGTGTTGTCAGGATTTTAGGCTCAGGTGTCTCAGGATTAATTTACCTAGCCGCCGATACTCGCCATCCCGATTGCCCGGTTTGCGTGATTCGACAACTCAAGTTGCCCACAAAAAATCCTCAGGCACTTCGTCGGCTGCAATTTCTCTTGACTCATAAATCTGAAACCCTGGAACGGTTGGCACAAACTAACCAAAATCCAGAAATTGTCAACTATTTTGTCGAAAATAAAAAATTTTATCTAGTCGAAGAATTTGTTCCCGATCATCCCTTAAATACATTGAAGAAAAAATCCGGTCAACAGCCCAAGGATGATCAAGGGTTGATCCGGTTTCAAGAAATGCTAACCTTGGCAGCTAAACCCCCTGAACCCGAAGTAGAATCCCCCTTGATATCCACCTCGACCCAAACATCCATTGCTAATTCTGGCAATTGGGAAATATTTCCCGAAAAACCATTGCCGAAATCGGCTAATCAATCCAGACTGAAGCGATGGCGTTTGCCCATTTTGGTAGGCGGAATAAGTTTAGCTATTGGGCTGGGATTAATGGGGCTGCTAAGCCAAAATCCAGACCGGATAAAAGCGCAAGAGTTTTTTGAACAGGGAGTGGAACACCTAAAAAGTGGTAATGTGCAGGGCGCGATTGAGGCGTTTGATGAATCAATTCAGCTTAATCCTAACAACCCATTAGCCTATGGGAATCGGGGACTAGCTTACGATGATTTGGGAGCGCATCAAGCCGCTGTAGAAGACTACACTAAACTTATCGAGCTTGCTCCAAGTAATACAGATGCTTACTATCAGCGAGGACTAGCCCGTTACGATTTGGAAGATTGGCAAGGTGCTGTAGAAGACTTTACCGAATTAATTCAACGAAAGTCCAATGATGATCAAGCGTACTACCATCGAGGAATCGCCAACTACCAACTGAACCAGTATAAAGCCGCGATCGCCGATCTCGATCAAGCAATTCAGCTCAATCCCCAAAATGCCCAAGCTTACGCGGCACGAGGATTAGTGCTGAGTGCGATGGGTAATCAACAAGAAGCCATGGCAGATTATACGCAAGCCATTGAGTATAATCCCAATGATGCCAAGGCTTATTACAATCGAGGTAGAACCCGATTTCATTTGGCAGACTATAGGGGGGCTGTAGATGATTATACCCAAGCGATCGCGATTGACCCTACAGATAGTATGGCTTACACAAATCGCTGTCAGGCAAAGTTTAACCTAGGAAACTATCGAGACGCGATCGCAGATTGTACGGAGGCAATTACTCAGAATCCAAATAACCACATCGCTTACAACAATCGCTGTATTGCCCACTTAAATCTTAAAGACTATCAAAAAGCACTCAAAGATTGCAGCCAATCGATTCGCATTGAACCCAGTTATGAGAATGCTTACATTAATCGCGGGGAAATTCGGCGTAAGTTAGGCGATAACCAAGGAGCGCTCGAAGATTATACCCAAGCCATTCGACTCAATCCCAACAACAGCGTCGCCTACACCAATCGCGCTCGTGTCCGCCGAAAGTTTGGCGATAACTCTGGCGCTCTAGACGATTATACCAAAGCCATTCAACTTAATCCCAATAATGCCTTTGCTTACTCTGGTCGAGGATTAACCCATGCTGAACTAGGGAATACAATGGAAGCGATTAACGACTTCGAGCAAGCCTCTAAGCTGCATCTCGACAACGGCAGAATTGATCAATATAATGAAGCGCAGCTCCAACTTAAGACCTTGCGCTGAATAAGTTGTCATTTGTCATTTGTCATACTAGCTTTTCGAGAAACAAGCTACGTCATTCGCTGGACTCACATATAGGAGCTAGCTCACTTTCCTTGGTGTAGATCTCTGTTACATGTAACCAAAGTCTTCAAGGCAGAAAGGTCTAAGGAAAAAAACCTAAGTGAGAATAACACGTTGCATTCAAAGATATAACTTTCTCTCCCAGCTTCCCCAGCTTCCCCAGCTTCCCCAGCTTCCCCAGCTTCCCCAGCTTCCCCAGCTTCCCCAGCTCCCCCAGCTTCCCCAGCTCCCTCTGCTTCCTCTGCTTCCCCATGCTTTTCCTACGGTGTATCCCCAAAAAATTGTCACATAATTACTGATCAATGACTTGAGCATAAGCCACCATAAAACTAGACCTTGAGGTTTAATGACCATCAACCATGAGTACCAAACGCTTGCCTATTGCTATATCGGGAATCCTTGCTACTGTGACTGCGATTGGTGCTACGACTCTCCACGCGATCGCACCAATTGACTGGCTGAATCTCTGGCTAGGCTCAACAGTGGCAGTGGCTCAAGATATTGATGAACAAATTAATATTCAGGTTTATCAACAAGCTAGTCCGGCAGTAGTTTCCATTGATACAGTAGAAGGTACAGGCAGTGGCAGTATTATTAGCGCCGATGGATTAGTCCTCACCAATGCTCATGTTGTCGCAGGTTCCCCGACGGTTACGGTAACGCTAGCGGATGGCAGACGCCTGAGCGCGGATGTGGTAGCGTTTGGGGATAATGGTCTAGACTTAGCGGTTCTCAAAATTCGCACTCCTAGCAATTTACCGACGATTTCTCTGGCTCCTCGTCCCGTCCAAGTTGGACAACGGGCATTTGCCATTGGCAATCCCTTTGGCAGGTTTCAAGGCACGTTTACCGTAGGAATTGTTAGCCGCATTGACCAACAACGGGGCTTAATTCAAACCGATGCTACGATTAATCCGGGAAATTCTGGTGGACCCCTACTGAACTCTCAAGGTGAATTAATTGGGGTAAATACAGCGATTTTGGGCAGTCCTAGCGGCGGGAATCTAGGAATTGGCTTTGCGATTAGCATTGATAGAATTCGCCCATTTCTGGCGGCTGTACGCAATGGACGTGCGCCCCAGACGGTGCAGCAGCCCAGCCCCTCTCCGACTCATCACCCTCCTCAACCCTTAGCCCTCAATGGTACAGTGATTCCCGGTCGGCTGGGTCAAGGAAGTCATGTTTTAGCGGACGATAACAGCTTTTTTGACATCTATGCCTTTGAAGGCAGAGCGGGTCAGCGGGTGCAAATTGATATGACCAGTGGGGAAATCGATTCTTATTTAATTTTGCTTGATCCCAATGGTAATGATTTAGCCCAAGATGATGATAGTGGTGGTGGCACCAATGCCCGATTATCTGTCACTTTACCCAGGGATGGAATCTATTTATTAATGGCAAACGCTTATGAAGCCGGACAAACCGGATCATACAATTTACGGGCGGTGGCGATTGGGGGGAATTCAGTGACGCACGATTCTCGTTGGTAGTCAGGGTGTTGGGTGTCGGGTTTCGGGTTTCGGGTTTCGGGTGTGGGGAGATGGGGGTGTAGAGACGTAGCATGCTACGTCTCTACACTATCCTGTTCCCTGTTCCCTGTTCCCTAACAAAGGACAAATGACCAATGACAAATAACTAAATCAAACCCAACCAGCCGAATAAACCTTTACCTGTAATCAACTCGATCAGCAATAAAGCCACAAATGCGATCATGGCAAACCGTCCGTTGATTTGTTCGGCGTAAGGTGTCCACCCAAAAGCGGGTTCGGGTTGGTTGGGGGTTTCTGTTGTCGATTCTTCTGGGGTGGGTGTTTGAGATGTCATGATTTTGGTAAAATTTCTTCCTCTGGTGTCTCAGATTTCAAGGTTTGGACGGATTCAATCAGCGATCGCACTTGGGCGGTGTCTTCGGAGGCGTCAAATCCTAGGGGGAATTTACCACGGGCGAGCATCCGTAATCCGAGGGGACTTAAACTGAGCATTCCTTTAATATCTCGGAAGAAGTTCGCCACCACTTGGATACCAAATTTGCGCTCATCAACCCAACCTCCTTGTTTGACCAAATCAATTAAGACTTTGCGATGGCGGATTGAGCGGCTGGCTTGCTTGTCTTTGCGAGTCAGAATTTCTTGTTTAATTTTACCGATTTGATCCATGGGGGCGACATCCATTGGGCAAACGGCGTTACACATTAAACAGCGGGTACATCCCCACACCCCCTTAGTGCCTTGATTGTAGTTTTCCAGGCGACTTTCTATGGCGGTATCGCGAGAATCGGCGACTAGACGTTGGGCTTTGGCGAGGGCGTGAGGACCAACAAATGTGGGATCAACCTCGCGAGCATTACATTCTGAATAACAAGCGCCACACATGATACAATTACCATTCTGATCCAGGCGCGATCGCTCTTGGGGACTTTGTAAAAATTCCCGTTCTGGAATGGTTCGTCCGGCTGTGCTAACGTAGGGTTCAACCGCTTCTAAGTTGTCCCAAAAGCTCCGCATATCCACGACTAAATCCTTAATCACGGGCAAATTACCTAGGGGGGCAATTGTGATTTCCGGAATCTCTGGACGATGATGCTCAGGAATCTGCGCCAATTCATTGCCCACATTTTCTTTACAAGCCAGTGCGGAGCGACCATTGATCCGCATCGCACAGCTACCACAGATTGTGTTGCGACAATTCTTGCGAAACGCTAAGGTTCCATCCTGCTCCCACTTAATCCGATTCAGGCACTCCAGAATCGTGTTTCCTTCCTCCACATCTAACTTGTAAGTCTCGATAGTGGGGGAGGTATTTTGAGTCTGTCGAATGATTTTAAAGGCAACTTGCATAGTGATATGCTCTCTTTGTATCTCAACACCTATATGAAAATTACCACCTTCTCAGGAGTCACAACCTACCCATTGACCATCACCCCCTCATTTCCTGATCGCCCATAAATATAGATGAGAAATATTGCCAGAAGGCACTCGCTCAACTTGCCCGTGAGCATTTAGCCACGATATTTAGCAAACTGACTACAGTCTAAGACAATCGGCGGTCACTCAGCATTCATTCTTGGGAGTGTTGATTTTCTGCTGATAGATGCTCTCTCCCTTGTGTCTGGTCAAATTTTTCCCAGATGACCTGCCAAATCTCCAGATGGATCACTGATCTGAACATACTTCAGGTTCGATCTTTTGCCACAGAGTCCTATCTTGGTTAAAATTTTAACCTAAGAAGCGGCTTTGGCGTCTCCGAAAAATCCTTATGGCTCAAATTCCTAGAAATTTTAATAAATGATCAAAAAAATCTTGACCAAAACCAGAGATTTAACGATATATTTTTTATATAGCCAAATACACTTGGCAGCATACGACGTTTACCATCCTGAAAAATAAAGGATAGTCTGTGAAATTATGGCAGAGACCCAAGCTAATACATTAACGGGGAAAGCCTTACTTCAAAAAGTAAAAGAGCTTTCTCACTTGCCTCGGCGAGAAACAGCAAAACGCTGTGGCTATTACTCCGAAAGTAAAACAGGTCAGACCCGCGTCAACTTAACTGATTTTTATGATGCGGTGTTAGCGGCGAAAGGTGTTCCCTTAGATCCAGAGGGAGCAAAAGATGGTCGTGGTCGGGAACCGACATATCGCGTCAGCGTCCATAAAAATGGTCAGATTGTGATTGGCTCAACCTACACTCAGGAAATGGGATTAAAGCCCGGTGATGAGTTTGAAATTAAACTGGGCTACAAGCATATCCATCTCAAGCAGGTGGATCTGGATACATCTGAGGAGTCTGAAGAGGAATTAGAAGCCGCAGAGGTTTGAGGCAGTTCATGCTAAAAAGGATGGGTTATGCAAAGTATCCATCCTTGGCAGCATGAAAGTAGCCGCGTAAAAACTATAGCTCCTCACCGTTTGCCGATCTCGCTTATGGCTATTTTTGATCAGGCAGATAATCCGTGTATTATTTGGCTAATAAGCGCATCGGCGCTGGTAAAAGTCGCGGTTTTTTTTCTGGCTTGGTCTGCGTTGTGGTTGCCTTTAGCCATCGCGATCGCCACCCGACTGAAATGGCATCCTCCTAAGCCTTTGGCAGCACAGCAAAAGTTGCCATTCCTTGCTGTTCTTTACCTCATTGCCCCCCTGATTATCTGGGGGGCGACACAGATAGAAGATACATCGTTTCCCGACTATGGCTGGGACTGGACGACGCGGATTTTGATATCCTTAGTCGGGGGATTGGGCGTGGCAATTTTGAGTTTAGGAATCAGCTTTACGGGACAATGGCTAGTAGGCTGGGTGGATTGGCATGGAGAAAATTGGCAGCAATTGACCCGGATTGGATTGCCAATATGTGGAATAGGACTAGGGATTGGATTAATCGAGGAATTGGTGTTTCGCGGGTTCCTTGTGACGGAACTCCAACAGGACTATTCTCTGGCAATAGCGGCGGTAATATCCAGTCTGATTTTTGCTCTATTACATCTGATTTGGGAACAGCAACAGACGCTCCCTCAAATTCCTGGATTGTGGCTAATGGGTATGGTATTAGTTTTAGCCCGGTGTGTAAATGGGGGGAGTTTAGGCTTAGCCTGGGGACTCCACGCGGGTTGGATTTGGGGATTAACCTGTCTTCAGGAAGCCAAACTGATTTCTTATACCAGAAAAGGACCAATATGGATAACGGGAATAGGAGATAATCCCTTAGCTGGGATATCTGGTATCTTGTGTTTACTCGGTGTTGCTGCGTTCCTGTGGGGAATTAGTCATTAGTCATTAGTCATTAGTCATTGGTCATTAGTCATTTGTCCTTTGTCATTCGTCATTTGTGATAATTGAACGGTGAGGTCGGGGCGGGTTTAGTTATATCAGGGTCAAAACGAAACGTTAGTGGTAAAACCCGCCCCTACAAAAGATGTTCCACCGGAGAAGTCTCTACAATTCTTCCCCATCTCCCCCATCTCCCCCATCTCCCTCTGCTTCCCCAGCTTCCCCAGCTCCCCCAGCTTCCCCCGCTCCCCCTGCTCCCCCTGCTTCCCCCTGCTCCCCCAGCTTCCCCAGCTCCCTCTGCTCCCCCAGCTCCCTCATCCCTCTTTTGCTGACCAACGTTTTTGCCAGTGGGAGGTGGGTTCGAGAGTAGAGGCTTGCTGCTCAATTTGCCGTCGTTGCAGGATAATCTCAGCCTGATCCCTCAGTTGAGGATCACGATAGGGGATAGCTGCACGGGTTTGTAAATGTTGACGCGATCGCTCGGAGAGAGGGGGTAGAGTGGAAGCGTCAAAACTTGCCACGGTTCCCGGTTGTCGTCCTCCCACAGGCGGTGTCGCACCAATCTGAAATCCAGCCGTTATTAAGCCGCTACGGACAGCAGCCGCACAGGAATAGGTTGCTAGTCTACCTGTTTTGGTGCAGCATTTAGCTAATTGGTGGAAAAATTCCACCGTCCATAATTGGGGACAGCGACGAGGAGAAAAGGGATCGAGAAAAATAGCATCAACTTGGAGGTTCGACTGAGACAATTGCTGGATGCTATTTCTGGCGTCGCCGAAATAAAGTTGCGCCTGAAGCTGATCCGTTTTAACTTCTGAGGTTGCCACCAGACACTCTAGGAGTTCGGGAATTGGGTGATTCCAGCCACTGAGAAAATGATGTGCGATCGCGCTTCGCGGTACAGTCGGGTCTAATTCCAGAGCGACTAATTCAACTCGACATCTGGGGTTAATTATCCAAATCGTTTCTAAAGCCGCCGCCGTATTGTAGCCTAAGCCATAGCATACATCCAGCAGACGCACAACCTGCTGTTGGGCTTTTTGTTTCAAGTGACAAGGTTCCACAAATTTTAATAACGCTTCCGTTTTTGCCCCTTGAGTGCTGTGGAAATATTCACCAAACGCTTCAGAAAAGAAGGTGAATGAGCCATCCGCTGTGGGTTGAGGGGTAAAGCTGGGGATCTTTGCCATGGTTCGTCTGAATAATATTCAAAATTCTACCTTCCCCATCGGGCAGGAGGCAGACGTGTTCTCAGTCCTAACCATTGTGGCGGTTGCTTTATCTCTCACATTCCTCACATTCCTCACATTCCTCCCCATTTCCATGACTTTTTGTTCCGCTTCAAATGACTACAACTCTTGTCATAGCGTCATTATAGGACTTGAGATTTTAGCATTGCGTTGAAACATAAGACAGTTTAAGGCTTGTACTTGCCCCTTGACAAACCTCATTCAAAGGGGGTATAACAGAAATAGCTCACAAGAATGAGCAAAACGAACAAACCGATCTATGGTCAGGGTGTCAGAAAACAACACCAATGAAATTTGAGGAAGAATTCGATGAGAGTCCAAATTTTGACCCTAAATAACGTTCAAATCTTGGGTGATATGGCAGTTTCCGCTCTTCCTAACAGCTATCGTTCTAGACTCTCCGATATGCTCAATAATTCTCGACATTTCATTGTGTTGACGGATGTAGAAATCCACCAACCGGGACAGCCGCTCACGCAAATGTCCTCTCTGTGCATTAACAAGCCTGCGATCGCTTTTTTATGTGAGGCAGAGATGTCACCCACTTCATCTCATACTGGGAAAACTGATTCTGTCTCAGCAGGTGCAGCCTGACGACTATGGCGAACTTACTCCAACGTTTAGAGGAAATACATTATGAAAACGATAACCACTAAAATCAAACAGGCAATTTGGGCAGTTCCCTTCTGTCTCACTGTCCTCTCACCGCTTTCCGCCCACGCCTTAACCGTTGAAGAGGTTCCTAATCCGCAACAAAGGAATGGCACTTGGGTAACAGATATGGCAGATATTCTCAGTCAGGATACGGAACGCCAACTCAATCAAATGATTTCCGAGTTGGAAATTGAAAATGGCACAGAAATTGCAGTGGTGACTGTACCTGAAACCTCTCCCGCCGCCTCACCCAAAGCGTTTACCACCGAGTTGTTCAATCACTGGGGGATTGGCAAAGCGGATGAAGACAACGGTGTACTGTTTTTGATTTCCATAGGCGATCGCCGCGTCGAGATTGAAACCGGATATGGTATCGAACCAATTTTACCTGATGCCCAGGTAGGTCAGATTATCGAAACTAAAATTACTCCACCCTTTAAGCAAGGTGACTTTGATACGGGTACATTAGCCGGAACCAAAGCATTAGTTGTTCACTTAGGGGATGAAGCCACTACAAGCGATGCTACCCAAACGTTACCAGCACATATAGAAACGACCAACAGCACGATGGCTGTATCTTCCTCTCAACTATCTAGTGAAGAAACCTTTTCTAGAGGGACGTTGCAATCATTACTTCTATTTATAGGAGTACCTGTGGGCATCATTGTCCTACTCGCTGCTAATCGCAAGAGTAACTCTTCTTCCAAGCGTCGTTCTTCTAGTGGAGGTGTCAGTGTTGGTTCCAGTAGTGGCGGTAGTTGCAGTGGCGGTTCTAGTAGTGGCGGTTCTAGTAGTGGCGGTGGTTCCAGTGGTGGTGGCGGTGCTGGCGGTGGTTTCTAATCTTATGTTCGCTTGGATCATTACAGGTTTTGACTACCTCATCATTACAGGTTTTGACTGCCTCATCATTACAGGTTTTGACTGCCTCAAGTAGATAGCAGATGCTTGCTAAATGTGTGAAACATTATTTCTCAAATTGACCTTTTGCAGAGAACTAAGGAGTTAACAGTGAATAACAGACAAATAACTCAGCTTCAAAAAATTACAGCTTTCCCCCATAACCTCATCAACATCAACAGTTTATCGGAGATTAAAACCATGAAACCTTTGGCACGTCAACTCAAACAGATGATTTGGACAGTTCCAGTTTGTCTAACCCTTTTCTCGCCTTTGGCTGCTCAAGCCCTAACCGTTGAAAAAGGCACATTCGACGAAACACAAGCAGTCGTTACTGAAACGAGTTCTGTAGTCGCGAGTAATACCACATCTCCTGAAGACAGTATTTATAAGTCGTCTAACGAAGCTGTGCTAGCAATACTCATACTATTGGGTATACCTGTTGGAGTGCTGATTCTAGCCCTAAATAGCGATAGCAGTTCTAGCAGTTCTAGCAGTTCTAGCAGTTATCGTTCTGGTAGTAGTCGTTCTTCGAGTAGTGGCTACAGTGGTTACAGTGGTGGCGGCTTTGGCGGCGGTTCTACTGGTGGCGGCGGTTGCAGTGGCGGTGGTTCCAGTGGTGGC
The DNA here is from genome assembly GCF_040217205.1 of Coleofasciculus sp. A1-SPW-01. Lineage (NCBI taxonomy): Bacteria > Bacillati > Cyanobacteriota > Cyanophyceae > Coleofasciculales > Coleofasciculaceae > Coleofasciculus > Coleofasciculus sp. A1-SPW-01. Next base: position 59,060 of record NZ_JAVJNP010000061.1, read on the forward strand.
GGCTTTGGCGGCGGTTCTAGTGGTGGTGGCGGTTGCGGTGGTGGTTTCTAAACGGAATCAATATTGGTTCGTAGTTGCCCCAAGCGTGCCATAAGTCAAGCGCTGACTACAAATTCTTGAGTCTAAGACACACTCCCTTAGCTGGGTTTGTAGTGGCGCTGTCTTTACCATCAGCGATCGCATCACGTTCTACCAACTCTTAAGTTAGTTAATCGACACTATCACGTTGTAAAGAGATATTACAACAATCAACCTCTCGCATAAAAGCCAAGACTCAATAGCGAGTAAGAGACAGACGACGCAGATTCAAGAATTTACAGCGTCCTCACATAACCCAATCAACATCAAGTTTTTTCGGAGATTGAAATCATGAAATCTTTTGCCCCTAAACTCAAACAGATACTTTGGACAGTTCCATTTTGCCTCACAATTTTCTCACCCCTAGCGGCACAAGGCTTAACAGTTAAAAACGTTACCAGTTCGCAACCAGTCAATAGCGGTTTGGCGACAGAAATAGCAGCGATTGTTAGTGAAGACACCGAAAAACAAAGCAATCCGATTAATTCCGATTTGCCGACGGCTAAAATGAATACTGGAGTCGCTAGTCATACTACGTCTTTAGAGTCCCAATCTAAGATCTATAAATCCTCTGGAGAAGCTTTACTGGCATTACTCGTACTATTAGGTGTGCCAACAGTCGTGATTTTTCTAGTCGCCAATAGTAATGGCAGTTCTTCGAGTCGTCGTTCTTCAAGGCGTCGTTCTTCGAGTAATAGTCACACGGGAGGTGTTTACACGGGCGGTGATTACGGTGGCGGTGGCTACAGTGGTGGCGGCGATTCCGGTGGTGGTAGTTTTGGTGGCGGAGACAGTGGCGGTGGTGGCGCTGGCGGTGATTTCTAAGCAGCCTATTTTGATCAATATTCCCCCTTGGTTAATAACCCAAAATACCTGTAGTCCAGAGTGTAGGGGCGACCCGCTTGCACTACTTAAATACTCTATTCCATTCAATTAAGTTGGGTCGCCCTCTGCTCAAATTTGTTGTCATTACGACCTGAACAAAACGACATCGACATTTGAATCAACATCCGGACTCGATACCTCTCCAGTTTTTAACTAATAGCCAGCACATCATAATTAATTTTTTCAAATTTTGGATACAAATGCTTATGAAAGTTATAAAAGTTAAACGTCTAATTTTAGCAAATCTGTTTTGTCTAGCGCTTCTCCTATTCCCTTGTGTGAGTCATGCGTTAAATATACATGATGTTCCCAATCCGCAACAATCCAATGGCACTTGGGTGACGGATATGGCAAATATTCTCAGTGATTCGACAGAAACTAAACTTAATCAAATGATTAATGACTTAGAATCAAAAAACGGTACAGAAATTGCTGTAGTTACTGTGCCAGAAACAGCCCCATCAGCTTCACCCAAAGCGTTTACAACAGAGTTATTTAATCATTGGGGAATTGGCAAAGCCAATGAAGATAATGGTGTACTATTTTTGGTTTCAGTCGGCGATCGTCGCGTTGAAATTGAAACCGGTTATGGGATTGAACCAATTTTACCGGATGCTAAAGTTGGTAACATCATTGAGAATCAGATTACACCCCGATTCAAACAAGGCGATTTTGATGGTGGTGTGTTGGCAGGAACAAACGCGCTGGTGAGTGTTTTGCACAGTGGCAGTACTCATGCTATGTACCCAGTTGATACTATAACTCTGCCTCAGCGAGGTGCTATTTTACTAATTAGTATATGTGCTATCTTGTTGTCATGGTTTGAATACTACCAGTTCAAGAAAGTTAGTGAGCCAATCTTGCTCAAACCCACAGGGCGATCGCGCCTCCATGGCGTCAATACTCCTAAGCAGAGAGCTTATCTAATCGCCTATATTGGTATAGTTTTGGCTACGTTGTCTTTGGGACTATTACTGGTCGTCATTTCTCCTAAAGTCTTTAGTATGAAGGTTGCAATTGGCTGGTTAATTTTTAGTGTAATTATTGGCTTTCCAATTGCTATCTTATTAACAAAAAAATATTACGTTCCGCCATCTTGGCGTTGTAGCGATTGCGGTTTACCATTGAAAAGAGTGCGACCAAGCTTGGTTCCCTCTTTCCTCACCAAACCCGAAAAAGTAGCTCGAAATTTAGGCAGCGTGAAATTTGAAGGTTGGGAATGTCGTCCCTGTAGCCAGAAGATGCGGTTGCGGTTAATACATATCCGGGCTTATGTGGTTAATTCTAGCTCTTACAGGCAATGTCCAATTTGTCAAGAATTAACGGTAAAGCACAGTGAAACAACAATTAAATCTCCGACTGAATATAGCACGGGTGAATGTCGAATTATCGATAACTGCAAATGTTGTGATTATTACACAGAGAAGACAGAAACCATCCCACGTTTGACTTCTACTTCAGACAGCAGTTCAAGTGACAGCAGCTCAAGTGACAGCAGTTCTAGCAGTAGTAGCGATTTTGGTGGCGGTGATAGTGGCGGCGGTGGTGCGGGTGATAGCTGGTAATTTTATGAAATTGTTTATTTAAATGGGAGCAAGTCATGAATAAATTAAACAGGGGAATACCTGAAAAAATTGTTCCAGAGGTTATGGAATTAGCCTCGCGACATTATGCCAATCATAGCCAAAGTTATTCCGCTTCCGAACTCATGCAAGCGGGTTCAGAAGCTCAGATTCCAGTGGAGTTTATTCAACAAGCAATTCAAGAGGTGCAATTGCGGCAAAAACGCCAACAAAAACAGCGAAGAGTTTTGGCGATAGTTGGTGCAAGTGTTTTGGCGATTAGTGCAATTTGGAGTATCTGGACATATAACTCATTTTCCCGCCATGCTTCTGTGGTTCAGGCTAAATGGGCGCAAGTGGAAAATCAACTTCAACGGCGGGCTGATTTGATTCCCAATTTAGTGCGAGTCACCCAAGCTTATACCAAACACGAAAAAGAAATGGTGTCTCTGTTGCAGCAATCTCGTCAGGCTTATTTACAGGCGGATACGCCAGAGAAAAAAGCGGTTGCTGTCGAACAAGTGAATGACGCGATTAACCGTTTCCAAGACTATGCCGCTAATAATTCTCAGTTACAATCGAGTCAATTATTTACGAACCTTCAGTATGAAATAGCCGGAACCGAAAATCGCATTGCTGTAGAACGGATGCGTTATAATCAGGCGGTACAACGGTACAATCAAACGATTCAGCAATTTCCTAACTCAGTTTTGGCACAGGGGTTAGGGTTTGAGGCGCAATCCTTTTTCCAGACGGCAACCACTGAACCTTAACAAGGACGATTCTCACGCCTAATCTGATTCGTCTGATAAGGGATAGGAAGGGCGGGTTTTGCCTGTTTAATTATCACACGCTAGAAAGATTAATCACTAAACCCGCCCCTACAGGGATGGGAATTTTGTGTCTGGTATCAATAACGTCTCTTGCTTTAAATGTTGAATTATTTATTATTGCCGATATAGAACGAGTATGTTATGGTGTTGGTTGATTTGAGCTGAATAGCACTGACGTAAGCGTTTTATAAATTGATGTAATACATCCATAGATTTATAGTCAGCGCTGAAGTGTTGATGGCGCTAAAGCGCAACTACAAGCGCAACTACAAGCGCAACTACGAATGAAGCTAGCTTAGGTCAGTAGTATTCGCCTTTATTGCGTGAGTTTATCGCCTTCATGCCATCCTCAAATTACGACCACTTATTTAATACTATTGAAGAGTTAGTGCTGCATCATTCTCCTAGTGGTGCAGAACGAGAAATTGATCAACTTCTGATCAGTCGATTGCAAGGCTTAGGTGTCGAATCGTGGCAGGATCGAGCCGGGAATATTATTGCTAAGATATCGGGTCAAACCTCTGAGCGATCCATTGCGATTACTGCTCATAAAGATGAAATCGGCGGTATTGTTAAATCGATGGACGAACAGGGACAAGTGCAAGTCCGCAAACTCGGCGGCTCATTTCCCTGGGTTTATGGGGAAGGCGTTGTCGATTTATTAGGGGATAATCAAACCTTGAGTGGGATTCTTTCCTTTGGATCACGTCATGTTTCCCATGAATCTCCCCAAAAAGCGCAACAGGAAACCGCCCCCCTGCGTTGGGAAGAGGCTTGGGTGGAAACGAAATGTACTCTGGCTGAACTTGTCGCCGCTGGGGTGCGCCCTGGAACGCGCATGGTTGTGGGTAAACACCGTAAGCGACCCATACGCCTCAAGGATTACATTGCCAGTTATACCTTGGATAACAAAGCCTCTGTTGCCATTCTGTTGAGTCTTGCTGAACAGGTGAAAACTCCGGTTGTGGATACCTATTTAGTGGCGTCGGCGAAGGAAGAAGTTGGCGCAATTGGCGCGTTGTATTTTAGCCAAAATCACTCGCTTGATGCTTTAATCGCCCTAGAAATCTGCCCTCTCTCCTCAGAATACCCAATTGAAGATGGGGAAGCACCTGTGCTGTTGTCTCAGGATGGCTACGGGATTTACGATGAGGGACTCAACTGGGAACTGCGACAGGCGGCGAATGGGATTGGTGTTCCTTTACAGCTTGCCACGATTAGTGGGTTTGGCAGCGATGCGTCTATTGCCATGAAGCTTGGTCATGTTGCCCGCGCCGCCTGCTTGAGTTTCCCGACACAAAACACCCATGGCTATGAGGTGGCTCATTTGGGTGCGATCGCCAACTGCATTTCTTTGCTTGACACGTACTGCCAGACTCAGTTCACCTGAGTATCACAAAACGGCGACGGATAACAACTCCCTTTATTAAGATACAGTTAAGGAAAAAATGCGACAGTGAAGATTGTGTAAATATAGGTAGTATAGGCTTTTTAGAAGCAAATCGTTCAGTATACTAGATAAAAAGCGAAGGACTTAACCAGCCGTTAGCGCTGAAAAAACAATTCTTTAAGGTAGGTTTATCATGTTGCATATCATGCTAGTTAGCTCAGTTAGTCTTTACTTAGTCGTAGCGGTGCGCTTGTTAAACAAGTGGTTTACCTGTTTACAAGAAGATAATACGTTATCGGAAGACGATAGACTGAGCTGTGGAGTTTGTTTCGTTGTGGCTACAATTACTTGGCCCCTATCTGTACCCTATTCCTATCTAAGATTATTGGAAGGTCAAAATACTATTCCCCAAGACTCCTGATTAAGTTGAATCGGCTTAAAGAAAAGAGACGTGGCAAATAGGAAGTCGTAGAAAATAACTATCAACTAAACCGAAAGGAATCGAATCAAGCCGCCACGTAGCAACTTGTCAATAATCTAACTCTGTACCTTCTTTTTCTGTCCATTCTAAAAGAGTGAAGTCACACTATTGTCGGGGCGGATTGACGCGCTCCAGAGAGTTTATAACCGATAACCAATCCACAAAACCTGTCCTTAATCGAATGTCACCCAACCGAATATGAGTAGTGACGCTTCTCTGGGCTAAGGGAGCTGCGTAAAAATAAAGTACCAGTGAAGAAAGCTGTATTCATCAACTCAGCCAAGCTTGATTGGTATATTATTAAGCCGCAAGTCCCTAAGTAGAAATAAAGCGATTAATGATAACAGAGAGGGGCAAGGGGCAATACCCTCCCTCGACTTTACCTATGACAAACGTGCCATGGCACATCTCTACTATTCTAGTGTAGAAATCTCATCGACCACCTTCATCCGTCCTCGGCGAAATGCGCGGAGTAATCGTTCTAGGGAGTCTCTTTCTTCATCAGTTAGTGATTCTTCTAGCAATGCTGCCATTAATCCGTATCGGTCAGCGAGCGTAATTTTACCAGAACTGCTAGCTTGAGCGAATAAATCAGATAGCGCACCAGGTATAAGTCTCACTGAAATTTTCATCGAAAATCTGGGTTGGTAAGGGGACGAATGGAATACTCTGTCATTTATGTATGGGGAGGAAACAAGTCCCCTTACATAGACAGCAGTCCGACAGGACTTCCGATTGACGCTTTGACTTCGCGGCAATTGAGCGTTCGACTGAGACGTTCGGCGAGCACTTTTATCCAATATGAACTATCCTAACCATTTGAGGGATATGGGTCAGACCCCACACCCCAGCGGAGGCGCGGGGGAGTTGGGGGAGATGGGGAGATGGGGGAGTCAACAAATGACAAATGACAAATGACAAATGACAAATGACAAATGACAAATGACAAATGACAAATGACAAATGACGAACGACAAATGACAAATGACGAATGACAACAATGATTGCGATACCATCCAAGTGTAGTCATCATCACACCTATCACTCACTATGGAGCCAGATTCTCTTCCCGCAGAGCTAATCCTGACGCAATCGCGTCAGAGTCTGGGTAATATCCGATTAGATTGGACTCCCCAACCGGGTAATTATCTTGACTATAACGGTCAAACCTACGCTGTTTTAGAGCGTCGCCATCGCTATCTTCTAAAATCTGGGCGTTATCGTTTACATAAAATTGCCCTATACGTCCAATCGGCTCCGCGCCCGACGGAGAAAAGTTTGGTTGATGGGCGCTGGGTGCTGGGCGATGCGAGTTGTGAATATAATGCGAATTCTGAACTTGTGCGTTGTGCGGTTAATCCAGAGGGTCCTTGTCAGTCTTGCCGTTACTACGAACCTATCCAATCCAACCTGACTGACTCTGAAATTCCCTATCGAAAAAGTCGCCAAAGCTAGATTGTATAGCGCTACGCGCTAGGCAACAGGCAATGGGCAATAGTGAATAAAAACGCTTACTCATCAAGGGATTGAAGGATTTGAATTTTTCTTCATTTGTCCTAACTAGAGTGCGTAGTGCTATACAAATCCCGCCGCGATCTTCACGTCTGCGAAGTGTGGCGGGAGAAGGTAGAGACGTTTCGGCGAAACGTCTATCAATTGATTGTAGGAACTGATTTTCCGGCTATTTTAAGCTTGATTGCTTGAATCGATAAAAAATGGGGGAGTGGGTAGATCATTGGCGATCGCTAGTACCTGAAGCGCAACTTTTACCTTGACCATGTTAGCGTCGTTTTCTGCGCTTCCTTCTGGTGGATTCTTGAGAAACTCTTTCAGTACCTTAGCCGCCTCTACGCCAGCTTCATGTAGAGCATCATCAAATTCTCGCTCTGCTGCCATGACTTTCTCCTCGAATTTGGTCTGATGCTTTCATTGTAGAAGGCGATCGCTTGAGTGAATAGGTTTGATGCAGAACCTGAGTAGGGGCGCAAGCTAATCAAGCCGCAGGTAAGAGCGATCGCGACAACACCACGCCCTGATAATACTGTTGTAACTGACGGGTTGCGGCTGACCAACTCCAGCGTTCCGCTTCCGCCCTGGCGTTTTCTCGTAAGGTTTCCCGTTCGGTTTGTTCCTGGAACAGACGTTGAGTCGCGGCGATCGCGCCTTGTTCATCTTTTGGATCAAACAGGTAGCCGTTCACCCCATCGGTGACGATATCGGGAATTCCCCCGGAACGCGCCGCGACAACGGGACACCCCGCCGCCATCGCTTCGAGTAAAACTAACCCCAAGGTTTCGGTACGGGAGGGGAAAATAAACGCATCCGATGACGCAAAGGCAGAACCTAAGGCTTCACCTGTCAGATACCCGACAAAATGGGTGGGGGTTCCGGCAAAATGTTTTTCTAGGGCGCTGCGATGGGGTCCATCGCCCACTAACGCCAAACGCGCACCGGGAATCGATTCGAGAACGGGTTTAATCCGGTCAATTTCCTTTTCCGCCGACAACCGCCCCACATAAAGCAGCAATGGGCTTTCCGGGTGTCCTTGAGACAAGTGCGATCGCATGTCCTCAGACGCCAAACTGGGACGAAATGTCTCTGTATCTACCCCCCGTTGCCACAAATCTAAGTGTTGAATCCCTCGCCCTCTCAATTCCTCCACCATCGCCGTCGAGGTACATAAATTAAGCTGGGCTTGGTTGTGATTTGCCTTAATTAATTCCCACATCACCGGTTCTAACATCCCTAACCCATAATGCTGAAGATACTGGGGTAAATGAGTATGATAGGATGCGATTAAAGGAATTTGCATCGCTTTAGCATAATAGAGTCCCCCTAACCCTAATACCGCCGGATTCACCACATGAATTACATCCGGCTTAAATTTGGCTAACGCTATGCCAATCGCGGGTCGAGGTAATGCCAGTTTCAGTTCGGGATATAAAGGTAATGGAAAAGCCGAAACGCCATAAATTTTGGCACCTTTGTGTTCTGTGAGTCCACCATCTGGACAGATTACCAGAACCTGGTCACCATTGCGTTGTAAATGATCAACCGTGTGCCGCAGTCGCGTGACAATCCCATCAACTTTAGGCAAAAAGGTTTCAGTGAATAAGGCAATTCGCATAATCGTGTGACTGTGTGCGGAGTGGTATTGCAAACGGTAGGAGGCAGGAGGCAGAAGGTAGGAGGGTTGTTACTGGTATAGGGTCTCAGCCATTATATCTGTCCTAACCTCAATGGCACTAAAATCAACCTTTTTGGATCGCCGAAATCCTTATATACCGTAGGGTGGGTTGAGCGAAGTCGAAACCCACCAGCCAAAATTTTAGTACCATGTATCTTCACCTTGATGGCGACAGTTAGAACAACTAAGGATCTTCAGCGTTTTTGGGCGGTAAGGTACAGAGTCCATGAATACCAATGGCGGCGATAATTCCCCCTAATAAAACGCCCACACCTTCAGCAAAACAGTTAATTCGATGTCTATTTTCTGCGGCTTGGGCAATGGATAAATCCCGCATTGTCGAAGATGGAGATTGAGACAACTGTTGATAATACCTTTGGTGACGCTCTAATGCTACCCATTCTGGGAAAAGATAATAGGCACTGAGAACCGATGCAGCGAAACCGGGTAAGACGACAAATACGAGAAGAATTGCCGATTTTATCATCATGACAAGCTATGAAAATCTGGCTATTCCCAGGGAAAGATGAGATAGGGTAAGAGGAAACCAAGAGTTTCTAGTTCCTCTTACCGAAACCATTAGTTCAGTGATTATCCTGGGCTGTTCTAGACCGAATTGGGTTGAAAAAACGGGAATATCAATCACCGCAACCCCTATTTTTTTCCGTTGATGTTTTATGTCTTCCCTACCATAGTCCTGAATCCTGAACCGATAGTCAAGAGCTTTAGCGCCGCCAAGACACCTTGGGTAAGATTTGCTTTTCATCTACACGGTGCTTGTACTTGCTGGCAAAGTTAAGTAAGGAATCGATCAGGGAATCAGAGAGGTAATGGGGTTGGAGTCCTAAACTTAACAAGCAAGTATTTTTGGCGTAGAAATAATGCTGTTCTAACTCAACTCGTGGGTTATCGAGGTGCTTAATGTCCACATCGATATCCAAATGGGTTCCAGCATTTTTCACCATCACGGCTAAGTCACCCACGCTGAACATTTCCGTGAACTGGTTAAATACGCGGAATTGACCGGGATCAGCCGGATTCGCGATCGCGAGTTCGACACAACGCACGGTATCCCGAATATCTAAGAAGCCCCGGGTTTGTCCCCCTTTACCATAGACCGTTAAGGGATGACCCACCGCCGCCTGGATACAGAAACGGTTTAAGGCTGTACCGAAAACGCCATCGTAGTCGAGGCGGTTAATCAGCATCTCATCCATTCCGGTTTCTTCGGTTAAGACTCCATAGACGACACCCTGATTCAGATCTGTTGCCCGGAGTCCCCAAATCTTGCAAGCAAAGTGGATATTATGGCTATCGTGGACTTTGCTCAGGTGGTAGAAGCTACCAGGCTGTTTGGGATAGGGTAAGGTATCTTTGCGCCCATTATGCTCGATGGTGATGTAGCCTTCTTCGATATCGATGTTCGGCGTGCCGTATTCACCCATCGTCCCCAGTTTGACCAAATGGCAATCGGGGAAGTCTTGTCGCATGGCGTAGAGAATATTTAATGTCCCTACGACATTATTCACCTGAGTCAGTACCGCATGTTCGCGGTCAATCATCGAGAATGGGGCAGACCGTTGTTCGCCAAAGTGAACAATTGCCTCCGGTTCAAACTGATGCAGGGATTTAATCAGGAAATCGTAGTCGGTGATATCACCCACGAACAAGTCAATGGATTTACCCGTCAGATCCTGCCAACGTTGGATACGGTGTTGAATCGGTGCAATTGGCGTCAGGGTTTCTACACCCAGTTTCATATCCCAGTGACGACGCACCAGGTTATCCATAATCCCGACGTCGTATCCTTTTTTGGATAGATGCAGGGCAGTTGCCCACCCACAATAACCATCGCCACCAATAACCAAGACTTTCATAGTCAATCCATAAAATTGAAGAGCCGATACTCGGTAAATGTATCAGGTTTCGGGTACTCTCGAACCATTAAAATCAGCGATCGCACCTTAAATCATCCTACATGCATACAAGTCAGCCGTCTCTACCCGCCAACTGTACCCTCCGACGCGCCTCTTCTGGGGATCGGGGCGCGATTTTCCGATTGGTACTGGGGGCAAAACTTGATCCAACTCAGTTACGATGGCAGCAATTCTGGGTGATTGAATGCGAAGGACAGGTGGTAGCATGTGGACAGTTACGCCAGTTTGCTGACGCCCAGGAGTTAGGGAGTTTGGTTGTCGCCCCAGAGTGGCGCGATCGCGGTTTGGGAACGTTGCTGACGCAGCATCTGATTCACCAAGCCAGCCACCCCCTCTATCTGGAATGTTTAGGGACGCGCCTAGCCCAATTCTACAGGCGCTTTGGCTTTGTGCCAGTTTCCTGGCAAGAATTGCCGCGATCGCTTAAATTTAAGTTCGGCTTATCTCACTTTGCTAAGATTATCTTGCGAATTCCCGTAGAAATTATGACTTTATCCTCTCAATGAGATTGACTTGACAAAGATAAATAAGTATAGTTTTATAAATACTTCTACAGATAGAGGAAACATTCCTTTATTTAGTCATTTAATTGTCACAGTTGTTTCACTTACTACAGGGTTTCCAATTTATGAAATTTAGCTACTCACCGTGGCTGTCTGCCTTAACGGTTGCTACCACTGCCGCTACCGTAACGATGGTCAATGTATCCCCGGCTACAGCCGCTTCAATGAAATATGATCTACGAATCAATGGTATAGACGTTGTATCACCAGCACTGGGGGGTTCAACAACAATAAACAACGTAGATATAGGTTCCTTCACCACGAACGATTCAATGGATGCAATTGAGTCGGTTGCTCTAAAATTGGGGAATATCCAATTTGTTCAAGGGGAATTTGTTACCAATGGTTCCCAAACCGATATGCTGTTCAGCACGTCTTCTCAGAGTCTTACTCTGTTTGACATACTCTCACTTCCGCAAGAAATTGGTGGAATGGTAACTGGAGGAGCAACTTTGATCAATGGAAACTTCAGTGATTCTGTTTCCTACAAAATAACTAAACTTCCCTCTGTTCCTGAACCCCTGACACTCCTTGGTTCTGCCGCCGCATTAGGCTTTGGAGTCGTACTCAAGCAAGAGCATTCGAGAAAGAAGAATAAAGTTAACGAATAATCCTATATCTACAGAAAACTAACGTCCATGTTTAATGGGGTGCATCCCAAAGGGCGCAAACCTTGCGCCCCTACAATCTATCCCGCAATGCCTCTAATTCTTCTTTCAAGGGTAAAGGATTATATCCTAACGCAAATGCTTTGGAACTATCCAAGGAAACATCTGGAGGTCGTGGCGCTGCCATTTTTACATCAGCTTGGCGACAAGATTTTAATCCAGCTTTGGGTAATCGTAACACATCAACCAGCAGACACCCAAATTCGTAACGTGATATCCGCTCTTTTCCTCCCAGATGCAGGTAGCCTTGAACGTTATCGAGGGCTAACAATAACCCTTTAGCTGCAGTGGTTCCACTCACAGGTGTGCGAAATTCATCAATAAATAGCTTTAACTCGTTTCCTACTTGTAACGTTTCAATAAATGGCTGAATAAAGCTAGTCGCCGTTGGTGTCGCCTGACCAAACATTAACGGCATTCGGCAAATTGCTGTCTGAGGATAGCGAGTTAACATCAGAGTCTCAGCCCTAACTTTTTGCTCTCCATAATAACTAATTGGCGAAACCGGATCAGTTTCCCGACAGGGTGGGTTTAAACCATTGAATACCAGATCAGTGGATGTAAATACACAAGGAATATTATGATCTGCACACAGTCCCGCGATATTTCCAGATGCTGTAACATTTATTGCTTCCGTTTCCTGGGGGTGCATTTGGCAAAAATTGGGGCTAGATTGAGCAGCTGTATGAATAACCGCGTCGGGTTTAATAGTTTGGAAAATCTGCTTAACTTCCTGAAAATGGGTTAAATCAACTTTTAGTATGTTTATGTCTGGACTATTGGCAGATTTAGAAAGGCAAGTTCCATAGACATTCCATTCTCGTTTTGACAACTGGCAAATATGCCAACCCAAAAATCCACTAACACCTGTAATCAATAACCTTTTCATGTGATTAGATTGACTTATTTATACATCTTAGTCTTGTCAATAAGAGCAGATTTTGTTGTTCAGCTATTGGTAACAAGCAAGGGCGGGTTTTGTTGTTCAGCTATTGGTAACAAGCAAGGGCGGGTTTTGTTGTTCAGCTATTGGTAACAAGCTAGCTTTAGTGGCTAAACCCGCCCCTACAGTGGCTAAACCCGCCCCTACAGTGGTTAAACCCGCCCCTACAATTGACCCTTCGACTACGCTCATTTTTCCTTTAGATATTCAAATATAACCTCCCATCACTTTGACTCACAGGTTAGTACTTCATTAACAGGGGCAAATCCTTCGGGGTCATCATACCCAACTAACTCAGAATAGTAATTTTTGTTTTGCAGGAGAATAACCCGCGCTGTGTCCAAGGGAGTATCATGAAACGTGAGTTCCCGTTTCGTTGTCAGCGTAACATTTTCATCAACATTTGAGGGAAACTGTTCATAAGTAACAATCGTACTCCCCTCATCTTCTGTAATGGTAATATATGATCTCATTCCCAAAGGATTAGGTTTTCCAGAGTCAGGATTATACTGGCAAATTCTACCACTACTAGAAGCAGCACAACTTAGCGGGAAAATGATGAAAGCTAAAGCAACAATCAACTTTGACGAATGATTTTTCATAAGACCTTACCTGAGCAACAATATTTTCATAGGATCGGGATATTTCTATCCTATTGAGTATTCATTGAACTGTTTTTTCCCTCCAGCCAACCTCTCACTTTATAATTCATCCTCTTCTATTTCCTTCATTTCTTGTAAAGATTGCCAACCTGGTTTCCACAAAGAACGGTCTTTAAGCTGTTTAGCATTCAACCAAAAGCGAACAGTCGAGTCACAGGATGCCACCATTTCGGCAAAAACCCATTGACCCTGATTTTTGCGGTTAACTACTTGAAAATGTCGCCAACCCCAGGTTTGTTGTGTCGCTGTCCATTTGGAACCAACCAGATAAGGGAATTTTTGTTTTGCCATTAAAATTGGGAAAATATTGACCCTTCACGACTTTCGGCGGCGGTGTGTAGGGGCGGGTTTCACTATTATCGTTTCTTACTTAACCCAAAGGTAACTAAACCCGCCCCGATCAAGTGTTGAATTAATTCCCCCATCTCCCTCATCTCCCTCATCTCCCCCATCTTCCCCATCTTCCCCATTCCTCATCCCTTAGGCTGAGATAACAAGCGTGCAGCCACAATTCCACCAATAAAGCCAAATAAATGCCCTTCCCAGGATACACCAGGAACCGTTGGTAAAACACCCCAAATTGCGCCTCCATAGAGAAATCCCACGATAAGGGAAAGCAAAATAGAGGGAATATTGCGTTGAAAATAACCACGCAAGAGTAGAAAACCGAGATAGCCAAAAACTAGACCGCTAGCGCCAATGTGAACACCGGGAGAACCAATCAGCCATACCCCTAAACCACTGACAACCATGGTAATGGCAGTGACAATAAAAAAGTCGCTGGTTTTTTGTAACATGACGAACCAGCCGAGGGTGAGAAAGGGAACCGTATTAGCAATTAGGTGAGGTAAACCACCATGGAGAAATGGGGCAAATAGGATACCCCTTAACCCAATAATTGTCCGGGGTAAAATACCATAGCTGTCGAGTGCACCTTGGAAGATAATTAAATCAATGAGTTCTAAACCCCACATCACCGCGACGAGTCCGCCTAAAATGGTAGCCTGGGTTTTGACTTCACGGGCAAGGGCTTGGGTTTCCTGACGGACAAGTTTTCGGGTTTCCCGGTTATTCATGGCTTGACCTTCTGGGATAGATTGTTGAGTATTAATGGTTCTAGGTTAGCAATTTTCTGTGACATCCTCTGATAGCCATCCTAGGGAAGGGCGAGTTTTGTTGTTCCGTTATTGGTGAGAAGGGCGGGTTTTGTTGTTCCGTTATTGGTGAGAAGGGCGGGTTTTGTTGTTCCGTTATTGGTGAGAAGGGCGGGTTTTGTTGTTCCGTTATTGGTGGATATCTGAATTGAGTCCCTAAACCCGCCCCTACAATTGTCCCTAAACCCGCCCCTACAATTGTCCCTAAACCCGCCCCTACAATTGTCCCTAAACCCGCCCCTACAATTGTCCCTAAACCCGCCCCTACAGTTTAATTTCCTGATAAATTATGGGTTAAAAATTGTCGATCGCGACGGGTTCAATGGGTTCGGCTAACTCAAACCCGAATATCCGTGAATAAAAGTATAACTCGGCTTCCAAGGTGCGCTTGATGTTTTCCGCCCGTCGGAATCCATGCTGTTCTTCGGGGTAGGTGATGTATGCTACGGGTAATCCCTTTGCTTTTAACGCCTCCACCATCGTCTCGGCTTGATTGGGGGGAACCACTTTATCCTCTAACCCTTGGAAGAAAATCACCGGACAGGACAATTTGTCAGTAAAATGAATGGGCGATCGCGCTTTGTACAAGTCTTGGCGTTCTGGATAAGCACCAATTAATCCATCCAGGTAACGGGATTCAAATTTATGGGTATCGGTGGCTAAGGTTTCCAAGTCACTGACGCCGTAATAACTCGCCCCAGCTTTAAATACATCTCGGAAGGTAAGGGCGGCTAATGTAGTATACCCCCCAGCGCTACCGCCTGCGATCGCTAACCGTTCTCCATCAACGAATCCTTGTTCAGCCAGGTACTTTGCACCATTGGCGCAGTCATCGACATCGACAATTCCCCATTGATTCTGGAGGCGTTGGCGATACTCGCGTCCATATCCTGTACTTCCGCCATAGTTAACATCTAAGAAGGCAAAGCCGCGACTTGTCCAATATTGAATCTTTAGATTAAAGGTACTGGATGTGGATGCAGTTGGTCCACCGTGACTTTTGACAATCAGAGGGGGTTTCTCGGTTTCGGGCGCTTGATAGTCTTTATTTTGCGGGGGATAGAAGAAGCCGTAAGCCGTTTGACCGTTTTCGGTGGGAAATGCGATCGCCTCGGGTATGGAGAGATATCCTTTATCTATCTCTAATGTTGTCGATTGACGCAAAACCTCTATCTGTTGGCTGGCTACATCCATCTGTACCACAGCGGTGGGTTCGGTGGCGGAACCACCAATAAAGACGACGCGATCCTCTGTCACTTGCACCGATGAAATACTGGTATAAGGGGTTTCAATCGGGTTGAATTGTTTCGTCTGGAGATCGATACTCCCTAAGCGCCATCGACCTTGGACAGTATAAGCACAGATTAGGCGATCGCGCGATGAGATGCCATAAGTAGACATACCAAACACCCATTGAGGAAGACCAAACTCCGCCTCCATTTCACACAGAGGTTCTATCCCTTGCTGATTCCAGCGATACAGATTCCACCACCCTGTCTGATCCCAAACAAAGTATAATGTGCCATCTGGAGACCATTCAGGTTTAAAGATTGACTCCTCCACTCCACCGGCAATACATTTCGCTTCACCTAATAATCCATTCCCTTGAATCGACGCCACCCACAGTTGTGTCCCATCCCATGGCATATTAGGATGATTCCACGTCAACCAGGTTAACTGAGAACCATCCGGACTTAATCGGGGTGAGGCGTAGAAGTCATTTCCTGTAGCGATAATTTGGATATCGTTACGATTATTTAACGGAATACTGACTAAGGTGTTAATTGGTTCCTTTCCCTCATCACTGTGATCTTCGCGCACACAAATCAGCCGTTGTCGCTGGGAGTCAATTACCAGATCAGCATAGCGGAGAGTTCCCCCTGACTCTGGGGTGATGGGTTGAGGTTCTGCATCACCCGTCTGCTGGTAAAGGCGCTGATCCTGATAATTGGCAAAATAAATAATCCCATCTTTGACCGTGTAAGCACCACCACCATATTCGTGAACGCGAGTACGCACATTAAAGGGAGAAGGTGTAATATCTGCGATCGCGCCATTCTCCTGACGGCGTACAATTACATTACGTCCCGCTTCCATCGGTCGTGCTTCGATCCAGTAGGTATCCGTACCATCAAGGGTAATACTCCCTAAGCCAATCGTACCCGCCACGATGAGTTCGGCGGCGATGGGAGAGTTCCAGGAACCGTAGGGAGAGATTTGCGGTTGAGTCATCGTTAATTCGATTATGCTGTCGTTCGTTAATTTTACCGACTTCACTTGGAATGTATGAAGATTGGGTAAAATCTCAACTCTTACGCAGATTGATGTAAGGCGGGTTTTTGGGGAATTAGCGACGTTTCCGTTAACTCTCCTCAATTCAAGGATTTTAAGTACCATCCCTAAATTAGGTAAATATACCTAGCATAACACTCGATTTATGAAGCTTTGATGAAGCCAAGGGCTTTTTATATAAAGATTCAGTAAAGATACACAAAATCTCTTTTCAGAAAAATAAATTAGCGATAAAGTTACAGACAAGAAAGGAGTTAGTAGCTATCTCAAGAGAAAGAAGGCGAGCGTTGATCCGATATTTCTCTCAGATCATATAGAAGCCATTGATGCCAAGATACAAGAGCATCAAGGTATTCAGAAACCCTCTTTAGCCGCCTGCTTTGTTAATATCCTGTAATTTTATCTAGGGTCATACTAACTCACTTTGTTAACTTGTGTCAACTTTATCCAAATTTGGAGATATATAGTATGAACCGTCAAAGTGCATTCGCCGTTGCCTGTGCCGTTAGCGCTACCGCCGCTTTGGGAGTTGTGGCGAGTCCAGTTGGAGCGTTTACGCTGGCTCCTGGAGCAACAATATTCACCGCACCAGTTAGTTTAGATAATTTCTTGGATCAGGTGGTTAATCCAGATGGTTCAATAGGTTGGGTGGCGAATGACAATGCTTTCCAGGTTGACGATAAAATCTTTCATGAATTCGTCTTTCAGACGGCTTGTCAGGCTCCTGGTACGCCTGGTTCCCTAACCTGTGATGATATTAAAGATTTACCTGCGGTTGCTCGCCCAATTGGTCCAACCAATCCTGCTGATATTACGGTAGGAGGAAGCTCCAATCAACTTTCTTTAGATAGTGGACATGGACTGTTATTTAATGACTTTTGGAAAGCTGATGCGGGTTGGGGGTATGATCTCGCATTGGGATTCGACGTACATATTGTAGAGGGTTCAAACAAATACATTAAAGATGCCCACTTAGGGTTTGTGCCTGAGCCAGTACTGGATCAAGGAGTCATAACGATTTCGGAAAAGATCACCGATCCTGTTACTGGTGTATCCCTACTTGACGATAATTTATTCGTTGATAACCTCACATCAACTGTTGATGGAACAGAAGACTGGGTAGATTTGATATATCCAGTTAAGAAGCTGCGAGTATTAAAAAATATTCGGCTTAGCGGCGTAGACGATTTGAATCCCCTACTCTTGGAAGATGCAGAAGCTTCCGTAATTATTCAAGAGTTCTCTCAAACTGTACCTGAACCCGGCGCAGTAACTGGTTTACTGGCAATTGGCTCCTTAAGCGTCGGTGCAATGCTGAAGCGGCACTTTGGCAAGAAAGCCTAAACTGAATATCTAGGCTACACACATCGAATTGAACAATTCAGTAGCTGAAATTTGACCGCCGTTAACCACCCAGTTGGTAGGGCGGATTTTTCTTGGTTATTAATGTTTTGCCAGCATCTGTAGGGGCGACCTGCTGTATTAAAATAGGAAAACTAACCTATCAATTTGATCGGGTCGCTCTCCGCATGATATCGTCAATTCAAGATTAATAATATTGGGGTTGCCTGGGAAAAAATAGCTGTTCGGCATTTAAACCTTAATATCAATAATGGCGCAATCCTTGCCGTAGTGCGAGCATCTTGCTCGCTACATCAAGCATCTTGTTCGCTACGAATACCCAATTTAAATGCATGACAGCTTACCCTCTACAGTTAGACTGGGGCGAGTCGAGATAGGTTAATTGTCACATTTCAATATTTGTGCAGCGACTCGCCCCTACAACCCCTACAACCCCTACAACCGCGAACCTGATAATTCCCACAACCGCGATCGCGTCTTGGATCGGGTTATGGTTGAAAAGGTGGACTTCGCCTACTTCTCCCAACCCGATCGCCAATCACTCTTGATGGATATTAATCAGTTACTCCTCTGGATTGTCTGCACCTCTTGCGTTCTGAACATTATCGTCGGCATTCGCCGTGCCAGTATTTCGGATTCAGCCGTGTACATCCGTAGCTGGATGCTTGTTTCTGGTTTAGTATTAGCCACAACAGGTGTCTTATATGTCCTCACTCCAGAGAATGCAGGCTGGATTGGTGGGGGGTTATGGGGGTTGTTGATTTTAATGCCGATTCTGGGGTTTAGACTCATGAATCAACTGGCATATCAGGAACGCTTTGGTGCAGCTAGCCGACTGGGTAAACTCCTGTGTTGGCTACACCCCGCCCAAAATTGGCGTCAATTTGCTGAATTGTTGGACACCCTGGAACAATTGAAGCAAGGTTCAACCACTGAAGCCACGGCAATTATTAACCGCGACAAAACCACCAATCGTCCTCTGGTGCGACATACCATCGCCACTCTCTATAAAATGGAGGCGCGTTGGCAAGAGTTGCGGGAGTGGATTGAAACCAGCGTATCACAGACCGCTCTGGAAAATGATCCCCGTCTAATCCTGTACTACCTGCGAGCATTAGGAGAGATGGGGGACTTAAATCGTGTGCTTGCTCAACTTGATCAATTTGAACGTATCTTAGAACATAGCGATCGCGGTATCAATCAGAGTCAAGCCTATTTATTTGCCTTTGCTTTTTGCGGTCAAAAAGCCCAGGTTGTCCAATTGCTCACAGGACCTTTAGCATTTTATCCCAATTATATTCGCCAATTTTGGCTAGCTACAGCAGATTGGGCGGCGGGAGACGTAGAGGAAGCACGTCAGCAACTGTTGGCTATTTCTAACCGCCATACTGGACTCTACCGCCATGCGATCGAAGCTCGTTTATCTCAGTCACCTGTCAACCCTGATGCTGTTTTGACTCAATATTCTCAGCAGATTTTAGCACGGCTTACACTCAATCTCCAACATCAGGTGCGATACGGTTCCAGAGAACGGTTTCTGGGTTCTAGAGCCTATACAACTTGGGGAATTATTGGATTAAACCTGATTGTATTTGGATTAGAAATTCACTTTGGCGGAAGTGAAAATCCGCAAGTTTTATACAAACTCGGCGCATTAGTACCAGAGGAAGTTCTCGACGGGGCTTGGTGGCGGTTATTAACCTCAACATTTTTGCACTTTGGCTTTCTGCATCTATTAATGAATATGCTGGGTCTGTATATCCTTGGACCCTTTGTCGAATATGCGCTCTCTGGGTGGCGATATTTGCTACTTTACCTCAGTAGTGGTGTTGGTTCGATGTTGGTGGTATCTCTAGCCACTCATTTCGGATACTCTGAGGCGCAATTTGTAGTTGGGGCATCCGGTTCCGTGATGGGGATTGTGGGCGCAACGGCAGCTATTTTACTTCAAGGATGGCGGCGTGAAAAATCGCGTTTAGCGTCTCGTCGTTTACGGTTTATTTTATTTATTATTGCCTTTCAAGTTATCTTTGACTTATCAATTCCTCAAGTAAGTTTCACGGGTCACACGTCAGGCTTAATCATCGGTTTTTTTGTGGGGCTTCTGCTGTACCATAAGTAATATCATGTCCGGGTTAACTACCCCCATTTGAGTAGGGACAAGGCAGAGAGTAGATGGTAGAAGGGATAGAAGGAAAAAGTACCCAAGCACAAACGCCACGTATAGTAGGGGCACGGCATTGCCGTGCCCCTACAGGTAGCTCTATACTGTGTGCAGAATAAAGGAAAAATTTAGCTGTTCTTGGGAAGAATTGCTGGAAGTACAAGGGGATAGTTCATTCGATGACTAAGTAGTCAGGAGTCACACGGAATTTGATGAAATTGCTGATCAGCAACGATGATGGAATTTTTGCCTTGGGGATTCGCACCTTGGCTGATACACTGGCACAAGCGGGTCATGATGTTACTGTTGTTTGTCCAGATCGAGAGCGATCGGCAACAGGTCACGGTTTAACCCTCCATGATCCCATTCGCGCCGAAGCGGTTGATACGATTTTTCACCCAGCGGTTAAAGCTTGGTCTTGTTCCGGAACTCCCTCCGATTGTGTAAAGTTAGCATTGGGAGCTTTAATTGATCATCCACCCGATTTAGTTCTATCTGGGATTAATCACGGTTCTAACTTGGGTACCGATATCCTTTACTCTGGCACTGTTTCCGCCGCCATGGAAGGGGTTCTGGAAGGAATTCCCAGTATTGCCTTTAGTCTAACTAGCTATACGTCCAAGGAGTTCCACGTCGCCGCCACATTCGCCAAAAGCCTGATTGAGCGACTCTCTGAGCAACCCCTAGCCAAAGTCATGTTACTTAATGTCAATGTACCGCCCGTGAGTCAGGCGGAAATTGCTGGGGTTAAGGTTACCCGCCAAGGAATTCGTCGCTATTTCGATACCTTTGAGAAACGAGTTGATCCACGGGGTAAAACCTATTATTGGTTAGCGGGTGAAGTGATTGAAGATATAGAACAACCGCCTCATTCTCATCTTCCTCCCGATTTAGCTACCGATGTTCAAGCCGTTAAGGAAAACTATATTGCGATTACGCCCCTGCAATACAATCTGACGGATATTGCTGGCGTCTCTAGTTTGCAGAGTATAGAGTTTTAAGTCATTTAGACAGGGCGGGTTTAGTGACATTAGAGTGGGCAAAAAACGATAGTAGTAAAACCCGCCCCTACATATAAAACTCTTTTCTAGTTAGGGCTTGCTGCACAACTCCAAAACCCTTAGCTATCAAGGCTTTGAGTGGTATTGATATTTGCTCCTGTTCAAGGAAAAAGGGTTAAACCCTTTTATACCCTTGCACCGCTATCAGGGAAAATGTACTATGGCTCCCCCAGCTTCCCCAGCTCCCCCAGCTCCCCCAGCTTCCCCTGCTCCCTACCCCCACCACAATTTATTCAGCAAGCCCTAATTTATTGGGGCGTTTTCTGCAACTCCGGTCGCTCTTCCGGAACGATCGCGCCTTCTACAGGACATACCTGTAAGCATATACCACAATCGATACAGGTATCGAAATCAATCCAGTACCAGTCTGTCCCCTTGACATTTTTGCCGGGACCAGGGTGAATGCAAGCAACGGGACAAGCTTCGACGCAATCTGCAACCCCTTCGCAGGTTTCCGTAACAATAGTGTGAGACACGCTATTCCCTCTCGTAGTTACATGACATGGGCAAACGTCATTTCGGTAACGGGTAATTCCCCATGGCTTTTATGTTACTGCATGAGATACCGTTCCTACCCTCGTGCAGGCATAAATTACGCTGACATTTCTCCCTTGCGTCTGATCAAAAGTCTAATTGGGCGGATTTGATAGGAATGAGACTCGCCTCTGGTGTATCTTTGACTTCTCGACGAGTTTTGATCAGGAAGCCACCAATGACATAAGCCGCCAATAATAGTGCGATCGCGATGACAACCTGAAGCAAGATATTACTTGGGGGTTTTTTCATAGCCAGTCAAGTTTAAACCTCTTTTGCCGCGTTTTTCGGTTAGGAATGGTAGAGCTGTATTGCTCGATCTATTGGCGTCTGGCTGTAACTGGGTGCAGAATGATTTAAGGGCAATCCTCAACTCAGCCAGCAGAAGTCCCTCTGGTCATGGGGTGAGGAGGGCAGAAGGATGAGACAATGGAGGTAATAGTGCATGATAAAGCATATAAAACAAATAACAACTCAGACAGATAAATGTATCTAAAATTGAGATTGGTCTAAACTAACTGAAAACGGAAGCGTTTTTCAACGTTCACCGATATCGCTGCGCTTATTTGTTTTAAATCTCCCGACTGAAACAGTCAACCAGACGTGCATGAGAGTGCGTCTGACAGCCAGAGCAAAAAGTAGCTGTTCAACAGCGAATACTATGACACTGTCTAATGCCGGTAGCGTTCTTGCTACATTGACCCAGTTAACCCAACTCAATCGCACGAGCGTTTTAACTCATCGAGTTAAAGACCTATCCCTTCCCGAATTTATCTGCTTACTGGACTTCATCACCGCTGAATTTCAGCAATTTCTGCGGGCGCTGGAAATGATTAACCATGAAGCGCTGGAAACCATGCTGGAGCAGGTGATGGAGGCGTTTACCCTAAAAATCGGTCAACTCCTACAAGCTGAGCGTACTACTATCTTCCTCGTTGATGGTGACAAAGATCAGCTTTGGGCAAAAATTCCCTCAGGTGAGGACAATGCCGCCAAGGAGGTTCGCATTCCCCTAAATGTGGGTTTAGCGGGTCATGTGGCGACGACGGGCGAATCACTCAATATCACCGAAGCCTATAACCATCCTCTGTTTAATCCTGAAGTTGACGAATCTCCGGGCTATCATACCAATTCCCTCTTGTGTATGCCCATTGTCAGTAGCAATAAAAAGATTGTCGCTGTCGTGCAGTTGTTGAATAAAGCAGGGGGTGTACCCTTTGACGAAGAAGATGAACAGCGCTTCCGTGACTTTGCCGCCTCGATTGGCATTATCCTGGAAACCTGCCAATCGTTCTACATGGCAGCCCGTAACCAACGCGGTGCAGCTGCTCTCCTGAAGGCAACCCAGTACCTGGGTCAAAGTTTAGACCTAGAAGCCACACTGCGTCTAGTCATGGATCAAGCGCGGGAGTTAATGCAAGCAGACCGCTCCACGTTATTTATGCTAAGTAAAGATGATGGGGAACTGTGGAGTAAGGTCACGACGGCTGATGGCAAAGAGATTGTAGAAATCAGGATCTCAGCCAATCGGGGAATTGCCGGTTATGTGGCGTCTACGGGTCAACCGTTGAATATTGCCGATGCCTATAAAGATCCTCGCTTTGATCCAACGACGGACAAAAAAACAGGCTATGTCACCCGCAATATTCTCTGTATGCCTGTCTTTAACTCGGGTGGCGAATTAATTGGTGTGACTCAATTGATTAATAAGAATCAAGGCAGCTTCACTACCTCCGATGAAGAGTTTATGCGGGCATTTAATATTCAAGCTGGAATTGCCCTAGAGAATGCCAAACTTTTTGAAAATGTTCTGATCGAGAAGCAATATCAAAAAGATATCCTGCAAAGCCTTTCTGATGCGGTTATTTCTACCGATATGCAGGGACGAATTGTGACAATTAATGATGCGGCGCTAGGATTACTGGGATGTCCCTTACAACAACTCGACAATCGCAACCGTCAGTTGTGGGAGGAAAAACTCACCAATCGCTACGTCTGGGATGTTGTACCCATTGAACCTCTCCAATTTCGGTTACAAGACAGCCTAACTACGGGGGCGAAGCATTACCTTCCTGAGCAAAATTTAATGGTCGGTCTGTTTCAATGTCCCCTGGAAGATATAGAAATACCGAATACTCCCCCCTATTGCCAATCCCATGATGATACTCATCTTTATCTCCTAGCTATTCCCAAAAGCAATGACCCAAAAACCTATAGTTTGTGGAATGAAGCTCATGATAATTCTGGGTCTTTAGGTTACCTGTCTAAACAGCAAGTACAACCTATTGAACGGAGTATTAATTTAACAGTTAATCCGCTAACCAATCCCCAAGGAATGGTGCGAGGGGGTCTGGTTGTATTAGAAGATATTAGTCGAGAAAAGCGGCTAAAAACAACCATGTATCGCTACATGACTCCAGAGGTGGCGGATGAAGTCTTAGCCTTAGGTGAAGATGCGCTGATGCAGGGGAGTAAAAAGGATGTCACTATTTTATTTTCAGATATTCGGGGGTATACGACTTTAACCGAAAATTTGGGAGCGTCGGAAGTTGTATCGCTCCTGAATAAATACTTTGAAACAATGGTCGAATCGGTATTTGAGCATAAAGGAACCTTGGATAAATTTATTGGTGATGCACTGATGGCAGTTTTTGGCGCTCCCTTGGCGTTAAAAGAAAATCATGGCTGGATGGCGGTTCAATCCGCTTTAGATATGCGTTGGCGTTTAGCCAAGTTTAATGAACCTCGGATGCGAAATCGCCAACCTTTAATTCATATTGGGATTGGAATTAGTTCGGGAGAAGTGGTGTCGGGTAATATTGGTTCCCACAAACGCATGGACTACACGGTGATCGGCGATGGCGTGAACCTCAGCGCCCGCCTGGAAAGTATTACGAAAGAGTACGGTTGCGATATTATCATTAGTGAATATACCTATAACCTCTGTCGCCATAATGTTTGGGTGCGGGAACTTGATAAAATCCGCGTGAAGGGGAAAAACCAAGCGGTCAGCATTTATCATTTGATTCAAGATATCGATACCCCTCTTAATGATAAAACCCACAAATTTTTAGATCTGTATGCTAAAGGGCGTCAGGCATACATAAGTCGCGACTTCTCGAAGGCAATTATTTATTTTGAACAAGCCTATCAACTTGAACCTAATGATAAGCCGGTTTTGATTCATATTGAACGGGCTAAACATTATCAGAATAATCCTCCTCCCGATTATTGGGATGGCGTTCATACGATGACTAGAAAATAGGGGACATTAGGTTTGATATCGATTTTTCTAGATGACGTGAAAAGTCAGGGGGATCTGTCTCGATTTCTGTGATCAATAATTGCCACTCGATAACTAGAGATTTGGGAATAGTTAAGGAGAGGGGTTGTCCATGATTGAGGGATATGGAAAGGATCAGAGATTCATCAGCTTGTAATTTGGCAAAGACATCGGTAACATCATATTGACCAACATTAGGCGCAGGCGCGGCTTGAGCAAATACATCAGGGGCGGTGAGCAGTTTACCCCCTGCTGTGGCAATTTCCAGGAATTGGGGATGGGTAAACTCAGCCATACCCGGAAAGCCGACTAACCGCAGATTCAGGCGCGTTGGTTGACCTGGTATTATTTTTTTGAATAGAACTACCTGCCAAGTTCGTCCTGATTTATCTTTCAACGACTCCTGGGAGTGATAGCGCATGATTCCCGGTGCGTCTTGGTGTTGTCGCAGTACAGCGATGGCTGGCGGAGTCAGGAAGGTGGCTTGGAATAGGAGTAATATCATGAGGAATCTACCAAGCGTTAGAAGCCAAGAAAAGTATCGCTGAATAGGATTAACCATAAGTAATCGATATCAAGTTAACTCAAAGATGTTTGCATATTTCCCCAGAAGACTTCGCCCATTCGTTACCCCCGCCAGAAACAAATATCAATAATACCAAGGATAGATGTGTCGGGGTGACCTGCTCACCTAAATTAACAATTCAAATTCATTAAATTTTATCGGGTCGCCCTTTATTCTCGCTAATATAGGATATCTTATTTAAATTGTGCCATAGGAGAAATTCATCATGACCAGTCAAATTCCCAGCCAATCATCGTTTTCATTGCAACTGCGCGATCGCATAGAATATCCTGAAGGAGGTGTGGTGAGTAAAGTTATTCATAAAGATGACCAGTGTGACCACACGTTGTTCTGTCTAGCGGCGGACACGAGTATTTCTGAACATACGTCACCTCGTAACGCCACAATTAATGTGATTGAAGGAAAGGGGCTCTTTACTTTGGAGGGTAAGGAGATTCAATTAGAACCGGGCGTTTTTATTTCAATGGAGGCGAATGCGCCCCATGCTTTAAAGGCGGAACAAAATCTGGCGTTTCTGTTAACGCTATGGAAAAAAGAATGAGGTTTAAAATCAGAGGAGAAGTCAAGAGCCAGAATCAGCCTTGAACAAAGCTGCGTTACGCTTCACTCTCCTCACGATGGCGGCGTTACACAGCTAAAATTGTGGAATAGATTTTACCATTGAATCGGGCGCAAAGCTTTGCGCCCCTACAGATTAAAATGGCACGTCTCTACATGTCCCCAATCCCCAATTCACCCAGATATGATACATCCCCTCGGCGAAACGGGAATACTTTAGTATAGCCGTCACGCTAATCCCGCTTTTGCCTAAGGATGTTCATGAGTCAACCATTACCCACCCCCGAATCCCTTCCGCTTAACGCCCTCAAGGAACAACGCGAGTTAACCGCAGCGATGTTGGATTTAATCGGTGCGTTAATTGTTATCCTCGATGCTCAAGGACGAATTGTTTATTTCAATCACGCCTGTGAACAGTTAACGGGTTATTTGCGCCAGGAAGTCCAAGGTAAATATGCTTGGGATTTATTAATCTTACCGGAAGATGTAGCCTCAATTCAAGCCATTTTTGATAACTTAATCCCCGATAATTTCCCTCAACCCTGTGAAAGCTGCTGGGTGACACGGGATGGAGACTGGCGCTGGATTGCGTGGATGGATACGGTTTGTTTGAATGAACAGGGGACTGTAGAATATGTAATTGCTAGAGGTCAGGATATTACAGAGCGTAAACAGGCAGAAAAGGCGCTGCTAGAATTGGCGACGTTGAATCAAGCGATTTTAGATAGTGCCAATTATACGATTATCTCTACTACTGTTGATGGTACAATTTCTACCTTTAATCGAGCGGCTGAGAAATGGCTCGGTTATTCGGCGTCAGACGTTGTGGGTAAAACCACACCTGCTCTATTTCATGACCCTGAAGAAATTGTAGAGCGATCGCACGAACTTTGCCAAGAACTTAATACTCCGATTCAACCGGGATTTGAGGCGTTTGTCGCAAAGGCTCGTCGGGGAGAGATTGATGAACGAGAATGGACTTATATTCGCCACGATGGGAGTCGCTTTCCTGTTTTACTTTCGATTACCGCTTTATATAACTCCAATAACCAAATTGTCGGATTTTTGGGGATTGGTAGTGATATTAGTATCCGGAAACAAGCCGAACAATCCTTGCGCGACAGTCAGCACTTTAGTCAACGCATCGCGGATACAGTACCCGGTATCTTGTACCTCTATGATGTGATAGAACAACGCAATGTTTATGCCAATCGTTCTACGGTTGAACTGTTAGGGTATACACCCCAAGATATTCAAGATATCGGTACAGATTTTATGTCTCATCTGGTACATCCAGAGGATATTCCTCACATTCTAGAACATCAAAAGCACTTGACGACGCTTACCGAGGATGATCATCTCACGCTTGAGTATCGGATGAAACATGCCAATGGAGAATGGCGCTGGCTGCGGAGTCGAGAGACGGTTTTTTCTCGAACGGTTGCAGGATTACCAAAACTGCTTCTCGGTATCGCTGAAGATATTACTGACTATAAACGGGTTGAGGATGTCCTGCGTCAAACCAATGAAGACTTAGAACAGCGGGTAGAACAGCGAACGGCTGACTTAGAAAATGCCCATAAACAATTACGATTTCATGTCGAAAATTCACCCCTGGGAGTGATAGAGTGGGATAGTCAGTTTCGTGTCCAGGGTTGGTCAAAACAAGCCGAGCGTATTTTGGGCTGGAAGGCGGAGGAGGTTCTGGGCAAACAGTTTAATGATTGGCAATTTGTTTATCCGGATGACTTTGAATTTGTCCATCAAAAAGCTTTAAACCTATTGAATCCAGAATCGCCACCTGAGATTATTGAGAACCGTAATCTAACTAAGGATGGCAATGTATTATATTGCCAGTGGTATAACTCTGTGTTGTTTGATGAATTAAACGCTGTTGTTTCTATTCTGTCTCTGGTGCAGGATCAGACAGAACGTAAGCACGATGAGGAACAACTCCAGCAACTTAATCAACAGCTTCAGCGTTCTAACCAAGAATTAGAACAATTTGCCTACGTCGCCTCCCACGATTTGCGAGAACCCCTGCGGAAAATTAGGAGTTATAGTGATTTATTGGTGAAACGCTATCAGGGTCAGTTGGATGAACGGGCGGATAAATATATCGGCTATATTACCGATAGTGTCATCCGGATGCAGGCGTTAATTACGGATTTATTGACCTATTCACGAGTCAGCCGCAATGAACTGGTTTTAGAACCCACTGATTTAGGTGAAATTCTTCAGCAGACATTAACGGATTTAAGTCCAGCGATTGAAGAAAATCAGGCAATTATTAATACTACACACCTTCCCATTGTGCAAGCTAATTCCTTACAAATTAGGCAAGTCTTGCAGAATTTAATTGCTAACGCGATTAAATTTAGCCGCGAACAGCCGCCACAAATTGATATTAAGGCTGACTGTCAGGATAATTTTTGGCAGATTTCCATTCAAGATAATGGGATTGGCATTGATCCCAGCTATAGTGATCGCATTTTTGCCATTTTTCAACGCCTACATTACCGGGAAGAGTATCCAGGGACAGGAATTGGATTAGCCATTTGTCAAAAAATAGTCGAACGTCACGGCGGAAAAATTTGGGTCGAGTCAGAATTAGGTCAGGGTAGTACATTTTACTTTACTCTACCTGTTGTGTAGAGGAGATGAGGAAGATGGGGGAGATGGGAAAAATTATGACAGTTGTAGGGGCGGGTTTTACCACTAACGGGAAGGTTTTCACCCTGATATCTCTAAACCCGCCCCTATAGAGTAAGAGTCATCTGCAACAAATGACAAATGACAAATGACAAATGACAAATGACCATTATGTATATTCCCCACGGACATTGTTATCTCTGGCAAACGAATTTAGTCGGACTGCATGTTATTGCCGATGGCTTGATTGCCTTAGCCTACTATTCGATTCCGGTTACGCTGCTGTACTTTATCCAAAAGCGGCAAGATGTACCCTTTAAAGGAGTCTTTGGGTTATTTAGTGCCTTTATCATTAGCTGTGGTACGACTCATTTAATCGGAATTGTGACCCTTTGGTATCCTATCTATTGGGTATCGGGATTTATTAAAGCCATAACCGCGATTATTTCTATTTACACAGCTTTGGTAATAATCCCGATGCTCCCGCAAGCATTAAGCTTACCCAGTCCCACCAAAATGAAGCAAATAAACGATGATTTAGCTGCCCAAATTGTCCAGCGAAAGGACATAGAAACATCATTACGAGAAACGCAAGAGCGATTTATTTTAGCGGTTCGGGGGTCAGGCGATGGATTATGGGATTGGAATATTAGTACGGGAGAGGTTTATTTTTCACCCCGGTTTAAACAGATTTTAGGCTATGAAGAACAAGAAGGCGAAAATCATTATAATTTCTGGGAATCTAAAGTTCACCCAGAAGATCGCGATCGCGTCATGGCGGCGATGCAAGATCACTTAGAGAATCATGTTCCTTATGCCATAGAATATCGCCTTTGCCAAAAATATGGGGACTACTGCTGGATTTATGCGAGGGCGCAAGCAATTTGGGATGAAACGGGTAAACCAACGCGAATGGCGGGTTCAATTAGTGATATCACGGATCGCAAACGCGCTGAAGAAGCTTTACAGCAAAGTGAGGCAAAATATCGGGCGTTAATTGATACCACGCAGACGGGTTATGTGGTACTGGATCAGCAGGGTATAGTGTTAGATGCCAATCAAGAATATAGTCGCGTTACCGGACATTGTAATGTATCGGATATTCTAGGTAAAACAGTTTTAGATTGGACAGCATATTATGATTTAGAACGCAATGCGGCGGAAGTACAAAAGGCGTTAGCGGAACGTTCTGTACAAAATTTAGAGATTGATTATTGTCATGCTAATGGTAAAATTATTCCGATTGAGGTTAATGCTAGAGTTATCGACACCGACGAAGGTTGTCGCATCTTAGCCTTATGTCGAGATATTACCGAACGCAAACAAGCCAGACAAGAACTCAAAGCCGCGATCGCAGATTTAGCCCGTTCTAATCAAGACTTAGAACAGTTTGCTTATGTTGCTTCCCATGATTTACGAGAACCGCTGCGAAAAATTAGGAGTTACAGTGATTTGTTAGTGAAACGTTACCGAGGTAAACTTGACGAACGCGCCGATAAATATATCGCCTATATTACCGATGCAACACAGAGAATGCAAAGCCTGATTAGCGACTTGTTAACCTATTCACGGGTAAGTAAACCGGAACTGATTCCCGAACCCACGGATTTGGGACACATTCTTAAGAAAACCTTGGCAGATTTAAGTCCTCTGATTAAAGAAAATAAGGCAATAATTACCACTGACTCGTTACCCCAAGTGAACGCCAATCCCACCCAAATGGCGCAACTGCTGCAAAACCTGATTACCAATGGGATTAAATTCCGTACCCAACAGCCGCCTCGCATCCACATCACCGCGACGCGAGAGGGTCAATTTTGGCAGATTGCGGTTCAGGATAATGGTATCGGAATGGAATCCCAGTATCGCGATCGCATCTTTGTCATTTTCCAGCGCCTACATTACCGGGAAGAGTATCCAGGGACAGGGATTGGACTCGCCGTCTGCAAAAAAATAGTCGAACGTCACGGCGGACAAATCTGGGTAGAATCAGAGTTAGGACAAGGTAGCACGTTTTACTTTACACTACCCGCCGTGTAGGAGAGATGGGGGAGCTGGGGAAGCTGGGGAAGCTGGGGAAGTTAACTACAAAACTCTACCTTACTTATTCTATTGCCTATAGCCTGACCAATGACCAATGACCAATGACCAATGACAAATAACGTTAGTTTTCTCCAGATTTTGGGAACTCTGTCATAAATTGGGAATAGTGCGAAAATTATCCACAAACACTGTATGTTATGACCTGCTTGATGAACCCAGTAACTAAAGCGATTGAAATTCTCCTAGTTGAAGATGATCCGGGGGATATTGACTTAATTGAAGAAGCCCTAGAAGATGCCAAATTACAGATTAACCTCAATAGTGTCAGGGATGGAGTTGAGGCGCTGGCTTACTTACGACAAGAAGGTAAATATACTCAGGCTATCTCGCCAGACTTAATTCTCCTGGATCTCAATCTACCCCGTCGAGATGGGCGTGAGGTACTCCAAGATATTAAAGGTGACAACTACTTTAAACGCATCCCTGTGGTGGTTTTAACCACGTCTGATGCTGAGGACGATATTCTTAAGTCCTATAACTTGGGTGCGAACTGCTATGTATCAAAACCTCTGGGTATGCAGGACTTTATCAAAATTGTCGAATCCATCGAAAACTTCTGGTTTACCGTTGTCAAACTTCCACCCAAATAATTACCATGTACACCGATCCTATCCGAGTCTTACTCATTGAAGATGACCTCGGTGATGCTGATTTAATCACAGAATTTCTTGATTTTATCAAGTCAACTCCGTTCCAAATTACTCACCATCGCTGTTTGCAAGAGGTACTACAGCCGAGGGATCAAGATGCTTATGATGTCATCTTATTGGATTTGTCATTACCCGACAGTTTCGGCTTGGAAACCGTTGAGCAGGTGTACAATCAATTTCCCACTATTCCCATTGTTATTCTCAGCGGATTAGAAGATGAATCGCTAGCCACAATTGCGGTTCAGAAAGGAGCGCAAGATTATTTAGTCAAGGGTGATTTTGACAGTAATTTATTAGTGCGTTCTATCCGCTATGGGATTGAACGGGCTAAAACAATCCAATTACTCAATCAAAAAGAGCAACAATTACAACAGGCAAATGAACAACTCGAACATCGCGTCGCTGAACGAACCAGTGAACTCCAACAAGCTAATGATCAATTACGAACCTTAGAATCTCAGTTGCGTCTGGCGCTGGCTCAAGAACAAGAACTCAGCCATTTCAAATCCCGAATTATTTCCACCGTTTCCCATGAATACCGCACACCTTTGACAACAATTAACTCATCTGCCGAAATTCTGGAACGGTATCTCCATAAATTGGATGCAGAGAAGCAGCGCAAACATTTTCAGCGGATTCAGCTTTCCGTTAAACATCTAACCGCTTTAGTGGAAGATGTGTTATTTATTAACAAGGCAGAACTTGAGAAAGTCGAGTTCAACCCAGAACCGATCTACTTAGTTAGCTTTTTTGAGGAAATCGTTGAAGGATTACAAATTACTGTAGATGAGAAACATCAGTTGTTTTTTACGCATCACGGGAGTTGTGAGTGCGCTAATTTCGATCCTAAGTTACTACGACAAATGATTACTAACTTGCTCTCGAATGCGATTAAGTATTCACCGCAGGGGGGTAAAATAACGCTGAATTTAAGCTGTGAAGAAAACCAGGTTGTGTTTCAGGTTCAGGATAAAGGAATTGGCATTCCCCAAGCCGATCAAGCGAAATTATTTGAATCCTTTAGTCGTGCCGGGAATGTGGGAACGATTGCTGGAACCGGGTTAGGATTATCAATTGTTAAAAAATGTGTTGATTTACATGGGGGTAAGATTACAGTCAAAAGTGAGGTTGGTTTTGGTACAACGTTTACAGTGACGTTACCTTTAATTAAGTAATAAATAATAAGTCATATTGTAGGGGCGGGTTTAGGTACTCAGGTAAGCTTCTCACCGATAAGTGAAGAGCAAAACCCGCCCTTCACTTATCGGGGCTTTTGGATTTCTGCATTCTTAAGCTGTCATTCATTTAAATTGGGTATTAGTAGCGAGCAATGTGCTCAATCTAGCGAGCAAGATGCTCAATCTAGCGAGCAAGATGCAAAGCCTGCGGCATGGCTTCGCTAAACGCACTACGGCAAGGATTGCGCCATTATTGATATTAAGGTTTAAATGCCGAACAGCTTATAACCATCCTCGTAGCCAATAAACGGCTGTACCAATATATTCCTTAATCGCCCGGGTCGTCATATCTAAATTTTGAACATCTGGCAAACCATTCAATAAAATAGCCGCTAGACTACTATTCGGTTCATTCAGTTCTTGTTGAGTGACCAAAAAATCAGTCGGTGCTGGAATCGCCTCAATCCCCTGACGTTGAAAAACCCGCAGGGCGCGGGGTGTATGCATGGCAGAGGTAACTAATAATACCTTTTTTATCCCTTCCTGCTGTAAAATTCTTCGCACATTGACGGCATTTTGGTGAGTGTTCAGAGACGCCGGATCTTGCAAAATTGCTGAGGGAGGAACGCCAATCATTTCTAAGATTTGAGCCATATCCGCTGATTCCGGAGAACCCCCACCCCGCCACTCAATCCGCCCCCCAGAGGCAATAATCACAGGGGCTTTCCCTTGCTGATAAAGCTGCGCCCCATAGAAAACGCGATCGCCTGCTTCATTTAAATCCGGTGCAGGGCGCGGCGGAATGGCGGATCGAGTCGCCCCACCCAAAATCACGATCGCTTCCGCCTGGGGTAACTCTGTGGGTGGAATATGCTGCCACTCTAGGGATTGAACCATGCTATTGGCAACCCAACCATTGCTAGCGACTAACAAGATGATCAATCCTAAGGCGATAGGGATAGGAACCAAGCGGGGGCGTTTCCAGGACAAGACTAACGCCACAACCATCAGTACGCAAGCAAGTCCTAATGGATACACAAATAAGGGGAGTAACTTGGAGAGAAATAAAAACATACGAAAATTAAATACAGAATTCTGATTGTATCCAGCCTTATGGTAAGGTTAAAGATGCACTAATAGACTCCTCTAATGTATAAAGCGCTATACAGTCCTCCTCCTAACCCAACTGACTGGTCTGTATCTAAAAGCGTTAATTGAGGTGGGGATCACTAACCTCAACAAAAATGCAACAATAAAAGTAACCTAAACTCATTCTGAAGTGGAATGCTTCGCCCCGGCGACGCCGATATCTTAAATTTTCTTGAACAAATCCAGCTGGCTCGAAACGTCACGGCTGGTTTACGCTGCTATCGTCTGCGAACAATGTGCTTACATTTTGGGCGCTGGCTGAAATTGGACAAAACTCAACTACGCCAACTTGTTTTCCTGAGTTACTGTCATGGCTTAGGCAAACTCAGCATTCCCGACTCGATTTTACTCAATCCCGGTTCCTTAAGCGAACAGGATTGGGTAAAAATTCGCGAGTATCCGGAAGTGTCGGCTTTGATCTGCAAGCAGCTTCCGGGATTGAAAGAATTTGTCCCCCTAGTCTTGTCTCATCAAGAACGACTCAATGGCACTGGCTATCCTAAGGGACTCAAGGGTGATGAAATTCCATTTATTGTCCAAGTTTTCCAGCTTGTCAACATCGCCGATGCCATTATCAGTAAGCGACTCCATCGCACCCGGAATGAACCCTCAAGCGATCGCCCTTACTGGATGCAAGCTATAGAGGAGATTACCAAGGAGATGGAAGCAGGCGCACGCGATCCCAACTTATGTGAGAAATTTTTCCGATTTCTGGAGCTGTTCTACCAAGGTGGCGGGTGACGGGAAGATTGGGGAGCAGGGGGAGCGGGGGAAGCAGGGGAAGCAGGGGAAGCAGGGGAAGCAGGGGGGAGCAGGGGAAGCAGGGGAAGCAGGGGAAGATGGGAGACAAAATTTCTATAGCCCATTACCCTATTGCCTATTCCCTATTGCCTATTCCCTATTGCCCATTCCCTATTGCCCATTCCCTATTGCCCATTCCCTATTGCCCATTCCCTATTGCCCATTCCCTATTGCCCATTCCCTATTGCCCATTCCCTATTGCCCATTCCCTATTGCCCATTCCCTATTCCCTGACAAATGATGAATGACCAATGACAAATAACAAATAAGCTATCGTAGAGGTTAAACTGGCACGATAGTGGATGAGTTGCCAATGAAAAAGTTTTTGTTACTGTGTTTGTTTGTGATTGGGCTAGGTTTTGCCCTGTTCAACTTTAAAGGGTTGGCAAATCAGGGGGAATTTGGCTCAATTGTACTGGATTTCCGGGAAGATATTCCCGCTACAGAGATTAGTGCTGAGGTGGACGCGATCGCGCAAAAATACGGCGTGACCCCGCGACTCAATAGCGAATTCTCTGATGTTGACAATATTTACATTTTGGAGGGAGATAAACAAGTCCTGCGTCAGCTTAAACGATCAGAACTGGCGAAGGACACGGAATATATTGAACCCAACTATATCTACAGCACGTTTTTTGTTCCCAATGACCCCAGCTATAGCCAGCAATGGAATCTCCGCAGCATTAATGTGGAAGCCGCATGGGATGAGACGCGGGGAAGTGGGATTACGGTAGCGGTGATTGACACTGGGGTTAGTCCGGTTCCTGATCTCAAAGATACCAAACTGGTCGAAGGGTACGACTTCGTAAACGATAGAGTTGACGCCTTCGATGATAATGGTCACGGGACTCACGTTGCTGGAACCATTGCCCAATCCACCAATAATAGTTACGGGGTGGCTGGCGTCGCCTACGAAGCCAGTCTCATGCCCTTAAAAGTATTGAGTGCGGGTGGCGGTGGTACGATTTCCGATATCGCTGAAGCGATTAAATTTGCCGCCGATAATGGCGCGGATGTGATCAATATGAGCTTGGGCGGTGGCGGTGAAAGTAAACTCATGCAAGAGGCGATCGACTATGCCTATAACAAAGGTGTGGCGATTATTGCAGCAGCAGGGAATGCTAACCAAAATTCCGCTTCCTATCCCGCCCGTTATCCCCATGTTCTGGGTGTTTCTGCGGTGGATTCCGCTGGCGTAAAAGCCCCCTATTCTAACTACGGTGCTGGGGTTGACATTTCTGCCCCTGGTGGTAGTGAAGCGGGTAAGATTGTCCAAGAAACCATTAATCCCAAAACCAAAACTGCCATGTTTTCTGGCTTTCAGGGCACCAGTATGGCAGCCCCCCACGTTGCTGGGGTAGCAGCTTTGGTGAAAGCGAGTGGGATTAATGATCCCGATGAAATTTTCACCGTTCTCCAACAATCCAGTCGCCAGGTTGAAGATGATCCCCTCAACCACTTTGGCGCAGGACAACTAGATGCTGGGGGTGCAGTGCAATTGGCGACGAAGGGACAAATTACCTTCCGCGATTTCTTCCGGTGGTTGCGCGATAGCGGTTATCTGAATCTCCGGTTCTGGATTGATGGCGGTGCGGTGGCGCTGTTGCCGAAAGTTCTCATGGTTCTGGGTTCCTACCTCTTGGCGTGGTTCTTACGCAACTATCTGCCCTTTGGCTGGAGTTTGACCAGTGGATTAGTAGCGGGAAGTTCGGGATTATTCTTCCTGCGCGGCTTCTATATCTTTGACTTACCCCAGTGGCCCCTACGAGTCATGGGTAGTTCTATTCCGGAACTGGGTACAGCGATTCAAGGCAGTAGTTTATTAAATCCCATTTTTGCCAGTGTGCTGATTCCTTTTATCCTAGTGGCATTGTTCCTGGGACATCCCCAATGGAAATGGGTGGCGATTGGTTCAGCCTTGGGTGTTGCCAGTTGTTTGGCGGTAAGTGCGGTAATGTCTCCTAGTGTTCTGTGGTTAGGAAGTGGGATTGGGGCGCGTCTATTTTTAATGGCGAATGCCTTCCTCTGCTTCGGACTTGCCTATTTTGCCTCTAAAGAAGAGGGAAGATTTGCATGAGCATTAATGTCACGGGCAAAATCGAACACAAGGATATTGGCATGGGGGCTTGGGCTTTAGTTGCCGATTCTGGAGAAACCTATGAACTTCAGGATGCCCCCGATGAGTTACAGCAACCTAACCTGAACGTGAAGGTGCAAGGAGAGGTGCGAGAGGATGTGATGACCACAGCAATGATTGGTCCAGTCCTACAAGTGCAGTCCTTTGAAGTGATGGATTGAACTGAACATTTTGCTGACTACCAGATCCCCGACTTCTTCAAGAAGTCGGGGATCTAATTTAGGAGTAATCAATCTATTAAGCTGTCATGCATTTAAATTGGGTATTAGTAGCGAGCAAGATGCAAAGCCTGCGGCATGGCTTCGCTAAAGCCTGCGGCATGGCTTCGCTAAACGCACTACAAGGCTTTCGCAATTATTGACATTAAGGTTTAAATGCCGAACAGCTTATTGAGCAGAGGGATAGATGGATTTAGCGATGAATACAGGCTTATTCTCGTATTCGGCTTCCAGTTGGCGTTTGACATCCAAATCCCAGGTTAACTCATAATCCCGCTCAAATTCAGCCGCGATAAAGGGACGTACCTCACCCGTTACGACAACATCTTCACCTTCGACCATAGTTCTCTCCGGTGCGACTAAGGTGAAGACTAACAAATCACCGCCACCCGCTAACTGATCTTCATCGAGGGTAAAGGTATTGTTACTCATAATTTCTTCCACTTCACCCTCTACAGCCACGGTTTGATTGTAGAATTGGCTAGGATCTTCGGTAATTTCTCCGGGTTTGGGTGCAAGTGCCAGTGATTCAGCGACAATCGCAGGCTGTTGTTCGTAGTCGGTATCGAATTGGAAGTCTAAGTCGAATTCTTCCTCAAACTCTACCATATTAAACTGACGCACTTCACCAGTGACTTGGACTTCAACATCGTCATCTTCTGGCAGCATAAAGGGTTCACCGGAGGTATTGACCACGATAATTTCATCACCGCCGAAAAACTCATCCTCTGAGATGGTAAAGGTGACATTATCCAGAACATCTCTCACTTCGCCTCTGATGCTCACGCTTTGACCGATAAGTTGTTCGGTGTTCTCCTCGACTTCCTCAGCCGTTACGTTTTCTTCCTCTTGTCCTGCGGTAACAACGTCTTGGGTGGTGTCGGCGCAGGAGGGAAGCAGTACAGCCATCAGCGCTAAGGCGATCGCACTGGCAGGTAAGCTTTTACGATAGTGTTTAATCAACATGTATGAATGTCCTCTCTCAATAGTTAGCAAATCTTAGAAGTTCGCGCTTCCACCCTTTATTCAAAGGCAATCTAGCCGCGATCGCATCCTTCTGGTGGAGTAGCAATCAACTCTATCCCATGGAGGATTTTGGCGAATAGGGAAATGGGTAAGCAGGGGGAGCAATGTAGAGACGTGCCATGGCACGTCTGGAAGCAGGGGGAGATTTTTGATAAAGAAATGATCTAAACTGCTTGGGATATCTTATTGGTCTTCCAGTTCCTGTCGATGGTACAAGAAAACGATCACGATTTAATCCGGGAAGCCGAAGCAACCCGTGTGCAGATACTCAGTGAAGCCCTACCTTACATCCAGCAGTTTGCTGGGAGAACGGTTGTGGTTAAATATGGGGGGGCGGCGATGAAGGATAGCAACCTCAAAGATAAAGTGATTCGGGATGTTGTCTTCTTATCCTGTGTCGGCTTTCGTCCCGTCGTGGTTCACGGCGGTGGTCCAGAAATTAATAGCTGGTTGGATAAGCTGGGGATTGAACCACAATTTAAGGATGGGTTGCGGGTAACGGATGCGCCGACGATGGATGTTGTGGAAATGGTTCTCGTGGGTCGAGTTAATAAAGAGTTAGTCTCGCTAATTAACCAGGCTGGGGGTTTAGCCGTGGGACTTTGCGGAAAAGACGGGAATTTAATCAAAGCCCGTCCAGAAGGGCGCAAGGGGATTGGCTTTGTTGGAGAAGTCAGCAGTGTGGATATTAAACTGGTGGACTCCTTGGTCAAAAGTGGCTACATTCCAGTTGTGTCAAGTGTTTCTGCTGATGAGGCGGGTCAAGCCTATAATATCAACGCCGATACCGTTGCTGGCGAAATTGCTGCCGCTTTGGGGGCGGAAAAGTTAATTCTACTCACTGATACTCCGGGGATTTTACAGGATTACAAAGATCCTTCCACTCTCATGGCTAAGCTAGATATTCAACAAGCACGAGAGTTAATGACATCGGGCGTTGTGGCTGGCGGTATGATACCTAAGGTTAACTGTTGTGTGCGATCGCTGGCTCAGGGGGTACGGGCGGCTCATATTATTGATGGTCGCATTCCCCACGCCCTACTTTTAGAAATTTTTACCAATAAAGGAATTGGTTCTATGATTGTGGCATCTGAATTTACGACGTAGTGGCTTGACCCACTTAAAATAGGGCTTTGTTTGTAGTGAGAACTTTAGTTCTCCGAGCTGGAGAGGGCTGAAGTTCCCTCACTACTTACTTCGGTTGAATAATCCCGTCAATGGAACGGAGCTTTTCTGGGAACGCTTCCTCGCTCTAGCATCTCGACGCTGTTTCGCCAAGGCTAATCCACTTAACTTGACGGGGGCTTCCTCTGGCTCATCTTGGGGTTCAGAAGGTGCTTCCTTGGGTTTATCTTTACTATTCCACCAAGCCACAACCCAGCCGCCAGCAATTCCCCCAACAGCACCCACCACGATACTGAAGGGAACTGAGTATCCGAGTAAAACCAGACATAGCAAAAACACTAACCATACTCTTAGCGCTACAGGGAACCCTTCGGAGAAACCTGGCAACAGTTTATTCATTCCTTTGTCCTTTGTCCGTCCTTTGTCATTTGTCCTTTGTCATTTGCCCTTTGTCAAGGGGCAATTCTTAAATATTGTGTGAAGATAAAATCCATGGGTTTTGATAAGTTTATCTTATAAATATGATGGTTTATTTGGTTAAGATAGTTAAGTTTATTTAAACAATATAAACTTTTTTTACAAATATTGGAATAGTTTCATCAATGTAGATGAAGTGACAGGTGTCATCTCTCATCTATGTAAATTTGTGCTTAATACTCATTTAAATCAATAATGACTTCATTCATTGCTCTATATAAAGTGTTTGTGAATATGACCAAAAACTAGAGAGTTAAACTCTAAATTTATGTATCCTGAACATTAAGAAGTTAATCATACCATTACTGCTATGAATAAACTATTAATAACAATAACTTTATCAATATCTATTTTGATAGAAGCTTTAGGAGGAAATGCAGCAGGTGCATTAACCCTAAGAAGTTGGAACAGCGCTAATCAGCGTGGTGGTGACTTATTTAATGACGGAAAGGGTGCATTGCTATACAGTGAATTTAGAGCAAGTCTTCTGGAGCGTTCACATACTATTCTTCCAGGAGTATCAACCCTAACCGAGGCAAATCTTGCTGACGTTGATATATTCTTTCACGGAACATCCTCAACAATTCTGACACCCACTGAAAGTACTGTGCTGAGAAATTTTGTCAAAACGGGTGGTTTTGTGATTGTTGAATCTGATTCAAATCGTTCTGAACAGAATTCGGCTAATTCGGTACTGGAATCACTAGGGCTCGGTTCACGGTATACAGGTGTTGTCGGTGGTGTCAATTCTCCTACAGGTGGCATGTTTAAAAATACAGTTTCTCCAACTACTGTCGGCGCATTAGGCGACCTAAGAGGTCAAACATTTGGTACATCCTTAGCCACTGATATTGAGTCAATGGTAACCGATATTACTCCCACTGGGGGGATGCTGATTGGTACAAATGGATCAATCAGGTCGATGGTGGAATTTCAGCCTTTTGCCAACGGTGGTCAAGTCTTGGCTGTTGGTGACGCCTACGGTTTTAATCTTTTCCAGAGTTCAAATAATTCTTTTTTTAACCCTAACAATCAAAAAGCTTATATGAATTTTATTGAGTCTAAAAAATTTAAAGCTCCTGTTCCTGAAGCATCAACGCTATTGGGTTTATTGACATTAGGTACTTGTGCTATCGGAACTAAACTAAGTAAAAAATAATTAAACCCCAGACTATTAAACAAGTTTTGTTTTTTATGTCCAGCAACCTGGAAACAACTTGACATAATAAATAGAGATTTAGGTTGATCAAAATCTTACTTTTATCTATTTCTGGTTAAGATTTGCCGGATTCTCATTCTTTGAGTCCTCCGATTAATCAACCAAGCCAGACGAATACGATTCTCTAAGGAGGTGGGTGGAAATAAACTCAACCGGATGAAGTTATGTTAACAAGCCTCAAACCCTTACAAAGGACTTAGCTTGCTTTTCAAGGATAGCGAGTATGACAAATGACGAATGACAAATGACAAATGACAAATGACAAATGACAAATGACGATCTCCACCGCTAACTTTAATTGTGTCCACCTACTTATCACTCAGCGAAAGTAACTCCACCACAAAATCAGGGTAAAAAGAAATTTCTTTTGTTTCTCAGTAGTTAAAGCATTCCAGCGTTCCAGTTTTACCCAGGAACCCTCAGCGTTACCAGCATCCTGGAATCGGCTTTGAGGTTTCAAATTGCTCTACATCGGGTTCGAGACATTCGCTCACCTGGACATTTCCCCGGAGTCTAGAGAGGAATTTTCTCGGATTCGCTAGGTGGAAGTTACCTTCTTTTTTGTACGATAGGTTGATAGGACAAGTTATCAACTTTAGATGACCCACAGCGGTTCTTTGCCGAATCGCGTTGCTGAATGGCATCCCCTATACCTGCCGATTGCTCTCGATCAATCGGGGATTATGGCAATAAAAATCATAAAAAAAGGGATTTGTCAAGGGTTTGTTGCCAAGCTCAAGCTAAAAACTGCTTATCGCTTATTTGAATGATCATCAAAACTTCGGTGCTGGCTCACTTACTCCAAGCCATGCCCCACCTGAGGCAACAAGTATATTTCAAAGCGTCGTTGACCGCACTCTCCCATGCGATGGAAGATCAGGTCTTAGCTGGTTCGGAGCAACCGTTGGTGATTGCCTGTTTTCAGCGAGAACGCTTCTATCGTCAGGAAGCCCATCGCTATCGGCGCATTGCCCAACGGACACCTCATGTCTATGTCTTAGCCGCACCAGAAACGGATTTCAAGAATAGCTCAGATCACCACGAAACCGTGGCATTTGATCCGGGCGATGCCCTAAGTCACGAGTGGCATTTAGTGGTAATTGGTTCTCACTATGCGAACTGTCTGATCTGTCGAGAAAAACGTTCGTCTGTGTCCAGTAGCGCCAATGGGGAGATGGATACGTCTCGACGTTTTGAGGGAATTTGGACATTTGACCGGACGGTTAGTGCCAAAGCCGCCGAGTTGCTTCTGGATCGCATTGCTACCTATCGACCTGAGTTAGCGGATAAAATCGAGCAAGCAAAAGCTGAGTATATCAGTTCTGGCTCAACTCAACCCTCAGACCGGAATCGGCAAGACTCACCCAATCCCGATCCGTTTGTGCAACGGCTAGTGACTTACTTACAAGCGGGTCAGTATAAACTCCTGAAAGCCTATAGCTCGATCGCGGCTCAAGAACAACGCGAGCGTTTGGTGAATTCGATTAGCACAGCGATTCGGCGATCGCTCGATCCCCATGAAGTTATGGAAATCGCGGTGCAAGAGTTAGGGCGAGCCATGGGTTCTTGTCGTTGTCTGATTTACCGCTGTAAAGCCACGGATACTCAAGCCACGATTACCCATGAGTACCTAGAAACCCGAGGGCGCGATCGCACGCTCCTTTGCTCCACCCTAGGTAGCCCTTGGCCCCTAAAAGACAATACTCTGTTTCAAGCCATTGTCGAACATCAAGAGTCTATTTCCGTAGAAGATACCCAACATGATCCTCGGCTGAACCAGACACCCAGCAAAAGCGCTAATTCCCCGTCCTCTAAGTTAAAGGAATTGGTGCAAACCTTTGGCATGCGATCGTGGCTCATGGTTCCTGTACTATATCAGGGTCGGTTATTGGGGATGGTTGAGTTACACCATTGCGACGAAACCCCTTATCGGTGGAAGGATGAAGAACTCGCCCTTGTCGAAGCGATCGCAACTCAAGTGGGTGTCGCCTTAATCCAAGCTGAAGCTTATGCCAATTTGCAAGATTTGAACCAACAACTCGCCGCCCTTGACCGGACTCGTAGTAACTTAGTCGCTATCACGGGTCATGAACTCCGCACCCCCCTGTCCACGATTCAGGTTTGCCTAGAAAGTCTCGCCAGC
Organism: Coleofasciculus sp. A1-SPW-01; assembly: GCF_040217205.1. Lineage (NCBI taxonomy): Bacteria > Bacillati > Cyanobacteriota > Cyanophyceae > Coleofasciculales > Coleofasciculaceae > Coleofasciculus > Coleofasciculus sp. A1-SPW-01. The sequence continues at coordinate 102,121 of NZ_JAVJNP010000061.1, forward strand.
GAACCGGATATGTCACCAGAATTGCGTCAGGTGATGCTGAATACCGCCCTTGACGACGCCGAACGCCTGCGGAAACTGGTGCAAGACTTTCTCACCCTCTCGCGCCTGGAAAGTGGGCGCGTGGAATGGAATGTAGAAGCCATTTCTCTACAAGAGTGCATTGAGTTAGCCCTCAGCCGGATTAATGTCCATTGGTCAGAGGATCGACGACCGAACATTATTACTCACGTTCCCACAGATCTGCCCTTCGTCCAAGCCGATGGTGAGTGGCTGGTAGAAACCCTGGCTAAATTGTTAGACAACGCCTGCAAATTTACCTCCTCCCAAGGAGAAATCACCATTGGGATTCAAACCAATGGTAATTCGATGTTAAAAGTGACTGTCGCCGATACCGGGCGAGGGATTGAACCGAATCGCCTAGAGGATGTCTTTGATCGCTTTTATCAAGAAGAAGGGGCGCTGCGACGGACTACGGGCGGCACAGGCTTAGGTTTAGCAATTTGTCGTCAAATTGTCAAGGGATGGGGCGGTAAAATTTGGGCAGACTCGGCGGGTAAAGACCAGGGTTCTCAGTTTCACTTTACGGTGCCAATGATTGCGCCAACATCAGAATCAAAGCAATCTAAAGGGAAGGGAAAAGGTAGTCGTAAGGGGTCAAGAGTTAAGCGAAATTGATGAAGAAGTAGGTGGGCAAAGTTAAAGTTAATGGTGGTGATCGCCATACTCGCTTCCCTTGAGAAGCAAGCTACGTCTTATGTCTTATGTCATTTCTTTATGTAAGGGTTTGAGGGCTATTTACAGAACTTCATAGTGTTGAGTTTATTTCCACCCACCTACTTAGGAGGAAAGATGCAAAAGAGAATCATCGTAGTGCGAGCGTCTCGCTCGCTATTGAGTAGGGTTTTTGTTTGACCATTAAATTTGATAGCAGGGATTATTTTTGACGATAGGTATTTGTACCTCGTTCATCCAGGAATAATCCCAATCAGGTTCGGATTGTTCAGTTAGGGACACCATATCGCCCTGATAGTTTTGATTAATTTGAATGGCTTTAGCCTGCAAATGTTCAGGGACATAACACAAATCAACGGGCAATCCATGTGCCACCATAAATTCGCCTAATTGCTGAGAATTAATGTATATGCCTTCTCGATGCAGGCGTTGTAATATTTCCGTGAATGTGTGCCAGCGCTGATCCATTCTTGATTGAGAGGGTAAGGGTGTGGGTAACATACTATGCTAGAGCGTCAGTTCAATCTTGAAGAATCCTCCCAGAAATAAGCCATAAGGTAGACAGTTCCAGAGGAACATCTATGGGAAGGTTAGGTAGCTAATGGTATCATTTATCGGCTGAGTCTACTGAGTCTTGGTTTTCTACAGAGCCTAACATAGACGCGATCGCGCCTATTACAACAACACCAAAACTGTTCCCCTACTGCTGAGCTTACCTATCGGTGATCTGTGCTGAACCCAAGGAAACAGAATTATTTCTCAGGAAGATAATATTCATGATAACAGGCAAAATAAATGTCATTGAAGGCGATATCACTCAGTTAAGCGTTGATGCGATTGTCAATGCGGCAAACACCTCTCTGCTAGGTGGTGGTGGTGTGGATGGGGCGATTCATCGTGCGGCTGGACCCGGTTTGTTGGCAGAATGTCGAGGGTTGAATGGCTGTGAAACGGGTGATGCTAAAATTACCCAGGGTTACAATCTTCCGGCTGATTGGGTGATTCATACCGTCGGACCTGTCTGGCGGGATGGTAATCATGGCGAGGATGCTTTGTTAGCCAGTTGTTATTATCGGAGTTTGGAACTGGCAAAGCAAAATAATATTCGTAATATTGCCTTTCCTGCAATTAGTACGGGCGCTTATGGATTTCCGCCAGAACGAGCTGCCAGAATAGCCGTAGGTACAGTTAAGCAGGTTTTGGCAGAAAAGACAACTATCGAACAAGTGATTTTTGTGTGTTTTTCAAAGCAATCCTATAACCACCATCAGCAAGCCGTGCAGGAAATTATCACAAATAAGGAATAACGAGTGATTTCAATAGCTCTAATTCAACTCAGTTTAACTGCCATTCTTGCCTTCTATGTTGCTTGGAATCTAGGCGCTAATGATGTTGCTAATTCCATGGGAACCTCTGTTGGCTCAAAAGCGGTTACGCTACGCCAAGCGCTAATTATAGCAGGGATTTTAGAGTTTACGGGCGCGGTTTTATTTGGTCAAGGGGTGGCGACAACGTTAGCAACGAGAGTGATTGATCCAAGTTTATTTGCCCAAACGCCACAGGTATTATTACTGGGGATGACTTCGGTGTTACTCGCTTGTGGTTTATGGTTACAAATTGCCACCAGTTTTGGATTACCTGTGGCATCATCCCATGCGGTGGTTGGCGCGATCGCAGGATTTTGTTGGGTGGCGATTGGGGTGCAGGCAGTAGATTGGGGAACCTTAGGTCGTATTTCGTTAACTTGGATTATTACACCTGTTGTTAGTGGTATTTTAGCCGCCGGATTTTACAGTATTATCAATACCTCAATTTTAAGGCAAAGGAATCCGATGGTTCAGTTACGGGAATGGATTCCTTGGCTAAGTGCTATTCTTTTGAGTATCTTTGGCGCGATTGTCATGCCAAGTTTATTTAATCGTCCTTTCTTTTATGCCTTGCCAATTCCTACCCATGATTTACCGATTATTACGGTTTCTGTTGCAGCTATTGTCCTGAGTCTGATTAGTTGGCGTCAGTTGGAACGTAGCCCCTTAATTCTACCTGTTAATCCTGAAGAATCGAAAGTTCAAGACATTCACATCCTGGAAACTGGGGAAGCGGAAATTGAAGCTAATATTGCCCCACCCCCTAATGCTGTGTCTCCCTTTCCCTCAGCGATTGAGCAACAACTGGCGCGGTTTCAAGTTCTCAGCGCTTGCTTTGTCGCATTTGCTCACGGTTCCAACGATGTCGGGAATGCGATCGCTCCCTTAGCTGCGATCGCGTATATTATTGCTACGGGTACGGTTCCCCTCACGGCGTTTGATATTCCGTTGTGGATTCTGATTATTGGTGGTGCTGGTATCGTTGCAGGGTTAGCTGTTTGGGGCAAAAAGGTGATTACTACCGTTGGGGAAAATATTATCCCTTTACAACCGAGTAGTGGATTTTGTGCCGAAATTGCCACAGCGACAACTGTTTTACTCGCCTCCCGCTTTGGTTTTCCGGTTTCAACGTCTCACGCTTTAGTGGGGGGTATTGTGGGTATTGGATTGATTCAAAATTGGCGCACGGTTCGCTTTCAAACCCTTAAATCGATTGCTCTGGCTTGGTTAATTACGCTACCTGCTGCCGCTAGTTTAGGGGCGATTATTTTTATCAGTTTACGTGGGATTTTTCTTTAGGCTCTTAAACAAGGGCGGGTTTTGTTGCTCATTTATCGGTTCTTAATTAGCGTTAGTCCCTAAACCCGCCCCTACAATTGACCATTTGATTGGCTTGGTTCGAGGGAATGCTTATTTCTTAAACTTTTCGGCGATATAACCAATCCGGTCAACAATGTCGGCAACATCGCTAATGTAATAATTATTTCCATTAACCGAGAGTGTCAACGACTGAAATAATCGGCGAAATAAAATCAATCTCATCAAGACTTAAAGCGCAATCGTATTTACCATTTAATGGGTGAGGTAAACCCGGTGTTTCCTCTGGATTAATATCAACGGGTGGTTCAAAAAAGATACCGAGATTATAAGTGTCGCTAGCTTCCCACAAAATGTGAGATACTAAGAGGCTGCCTCGGGTTGCTTCGTTATCCGATTTGGACAGGCTAATGCGAGACTTCATCTTTTTGACGGCTACCTGTAAATCAGAATAAGACTGATTGGTGGGATTAAAGTTGCTAAATAAATTAGCGTCTTTCAATAGTGTGATATTAAAGATAGCTTTTAATTCAGCGGCTGAGTATTTTCTATAGTCACCAAAAGACATAATGGTTTGTTCGATAAAGGGTTTAGCCCATAACGATTAAGGACGGGTTTTGTTGAACAGTTATCGGCGGGGTAAGCACATTTTAGTCCCTAAACCCGCCCCTACAATTGATAAACGTGCCAAGATATGTCTCTACACTATTGCTGTCCAACTTTACTTTTAAGTGCGGGAGGTGGAATACAACTGTGCTACATATTCTCCATACCCGTTATAGGGAAGCGTTTCCCGTCTTTCCCAGGAAAAATTGGGTCCTTTCCCAACAAACTTTTCCGTCGCTTGAGACCAACGTGGGTGGGGCACATCCGGATTGACATTTGCCTCAAACTTATACTCATAAGGAATTAACGTATTCCAAAATGTCGCGGGTTGAGTCTCAACAAATTCAATCTTGACAATAGACTTAGCCCCCTTAAACCCATATTTCCACGGCACAACCTCTCGAATCGGTGCCCCATGCTGTTTCGGCAGAAAATGACCATAAATCCCCACGGCAAAAAATGCCAAGTCATTCGCCATTTCCTCTACCGTTAATCCTTCGGTATAGGGCCACGGTAGTTTACCACTGAATGACCATGCTGGACCGATTCTAATTTGAGGATCGTCGAAAGACGTAAACCGGACAAATTTGGCTTTAGAGGTGGGTTCCACCTCTTCCATTAATAATCGCATCGGAAATCCTAACCATGGCAATACCATCGACCAGGCTTCCACACAACGGAAGCGATAGATGCGTTCTTCGAGGGGGAATTTTTTGCGTAAATCGTCTAAATCGTAGGTGCGGGGATTTTTCACCAATCCGGTGACTTCAACCTTCCACTCATCTGTCGGTAAGGCTTGCGCGGCTTGCCATATCGATTTGCCACTGCCAAATTCATAGAAGTTATTATATTGTCCCGCTAGTAACTCATTGGTGATGGGACGGTCAACATTCGCAAATGCGGGATTGGTGTTAAGGGATTTGACCGTTGGTTGATTGAGGGTAGCGGCTAGTTCCTTATTGGTTTCCGAGTCAGAGGAGGCTTGACATCCCAAGATGGGGAGAATACTCGCACCGACTAGGGTTTTGAGAAAGCGACGCCGATTGAAGTAAACGGCTTCAGGCGTGATTTGGTTTTCGGGGATTTCCCAGGATTTGGGAACGCGGATAAGGGTCATTGGGAAACAAGGTTGACGGCTGATGCGGCGGCGTGGATTGAAAGAACGCCTGTATACAAATCTTAACCTGTTTCCAGTCAAACGCTAAATAAGTGTTGGGGTGAGGAGAGGGAACGGGGAACGGGGAACGGGGAACAGGAAATAGAGAACGGGAACGGTTGTCGTAGTGTGAGCGTCTCGCTCGCTACTTTGTATGGATTTTTATCTATTGAGGCAAATTGGCTTGCACTAAATGAACCTTATAATTGCCTTTAAAACCTTTATTTTCAAGGGGTTCCAGTTTTTGCAGCAAACCCTAATTAATCTTTTACGCTTCTACTTTTCTATACATAACAACAACACCCAACCTGCTCTCTGAGTGACTTCCTCTGTGTAATTAATCCTAAATAGAGTTGCTCTAAATTCGATAATTCAGATGCATTGCTCCCTACATTTCTAGTTAGAGGATGTATCAGTCTTCGCGTTGAGTGTTGCTGTTAGAATTTTGGTCTCGGATAAGACAGATATTAGATTTAACAGAGTTTTAGCTTTACCTCCTTTCTGGATTTTCAAGTGACATTAATATCTGTCATTGAAGCTTTCTCTTTCGCTTCAATTACTAATTTACTACTCTCTCAGAAAAGTACAACCCTTTGCAATGTTTTTTAATGTTTCTTTTCTTTCCCTAACTTAGAGACACATAACTTTAAATTGGTGAGAGTAGCGACTCTAGTCTGGATTCACCAATATGACTAATTCTCAAACGGCTGCAAAGAAAAGCTTTGCACTAACGTGGTTTTGACGACATCCTCGTGAGTCGGTTGCAGCATATCTAGCAGAACTACGATATTACTACGGTTAGGAGATAGCCGCACCTCTCGAATCCGATAGCCTTTCACGGCATCTCGATAGTTGTTCAGAGTACCCAGAGTCAAGCGCTGATTCTGATAGTTTATGATTAAGCGCATAGACGCCCGTTTGACTGGAGACGTGCCTCCAGATAAGACGGAGGGGATACGCCTTTGCTCTAGACGCAGTTGTAACGGCTGGTTGTTTAAGCGAAATGTAACAGTTTCGCTGTCATCTGGCTGACGAGTGCTATCGATGACAGGGAGTTTAATGCCAACTTTCAGCCGATTTAGTCCTAAATCTTGTCGGAGGGTTACTGTGTCTTGCAGCAAGTCGTTTTCAGCCGCTTGATTGCTGAGACTGTAAGCATCGCGATCATAGTTGGTTCGCAGACAACCATTTCTGACACAGGAATTATTGGGGATATTGATAATTTGCAGATGAGCCGTGGGAACTTCTGTGACTGAATCCCGGTAACTTTCTAGATGAATATAATGACGATTATCCGGGGAGAATCCGGCTAAGCGAACCGAGGTGTTGAGTATGGCTGCATATCCGGGGTTGAGGTACAGGATCACACTGGCTGCGATCGCGGGAGACACGAATGATGCTATTTTCATAACCAGAAGTCAGTAAGTAGGTGGGGACAATTGAAGTTAACGGCGGGGTTTGTCATTTGTCATTTGTCATACTCGTGAAGCGCCAAGCCAGCTAGGTTTATATAAGGGTTTTTAAGTGAACTGAGACTGGAGGGCGACGGCGGCTTCAGCTAGGGCTTCTCGACCTTGATCTAGAACGTGTGCCATACCAACAAAGCCGTGAATTGTACCATCATAGCGAGTCATTCTCACCGATACTCCGGCTTTTTGCAAGCGCATCCCATAGGCTTCTCCTTCATCTCGCAGGGGATCATATTCAGCGGTGATAATCAAAGCTGGGGGTAAATTACTCAAATCGCCCGCCAGTAAGGGTGAAGCTTGGGGATTTTGCCCGTCGGCGGCTGATGAGAGATAATGATGCCAAAACCAAACTAATAACTCTGTGGTTAACAGGTAATCTTTGCCATTTTGCCGATGGGAGTCGGTGTCAAAGCCATACTGAGTTGCAGGATAGAATAGCACTTGATAACTTAGGGAGGGGAAATTGCGATCGCGTGACAGTAAGGCGACAACGGCGGCTAAGTTTCCTCCGGCGCTATCTCCACCAACAGCAATCCGTTTCGGATCACCCTGAAATGATGCAGCATTTTTAGCCACCCATTCTATGGCGGTATACGCATCCTCTACAGCAGCAGGAAATTTGTGTTCGGGTGCGAGACGGTAATCCACGGAAACGACAATACACCCCGCTTGATTTGCCAAGGTGCGACAGATACTATCCACTGCATCCAGGCTACCAATAACCCAACCACCACCGTGGAAAAATACCAGAATCGGAAAGGGTGGGTTTCCGGCTGGTGTATAAATTCGGATCGGAATATCTACCGTAGAACCCGGAATGAGACGATTCTCTACTCTGGCGACAGGTTCAGGTTTATGGGAAAATTGATCCGCTTGCGCTGCTTGTTCTCTCGCCTGGATGGGTTCAAGTTCATTTAGGGGAGGTAGTCCTAATGTTTTGATTTGGTTTAATATTAGTTGGGTTTGGTCATTCAATGGCATAATTAATTGGCTGTTAAATTGGATAGACTGATAATTAAAGGCAGGTTTTGTTGTTCAGTTATTGGCGATAATCAGGACGGGTTTTGTTGTTTGGTTATTATCCGGAAAAGTTTTTGATGATAATCAGGACGGTTTTTGGGTTTGGTTATTATCCGAACAAGTTATTAACGATAATCCGTGCGGGTTTCGTTGTTCAGTTATCACTTTACGAGTTACCTTTGTCCCTAAACCCGTCCCGACAACCCGACTATAGGATGTATGATGAATGACACAGTATCCTCACAATTTCAACAATAATACTCAATTGTTGCATTGGCTGTTTAGAACGGGAAAGATTGACTTAAATGAAGGACGTTTATTTGAACATAAACCGATTCCTTTACCGCCAGCAATGAACTGGAATCGGATTGAAGGCATGATCTTAGGACTAGCCATTGGTGATGCTTTAGGGAATACTACAGAAAGTTTAACACCGCAACGACGCCAAATCCAATACGGAGAAATTCGCGACTATTTACCCAATCGCTATGCCAATTACCGTCCGGTTGGTTTACCTTCGGATGATACCCAATTAGCTATCTGGACACTAGAGGAATTGAATGGGAATCACGGACTTAATCCAGACTGTCTGGCGCAGCGCTTTACTCAGGGACGTATTTTCGGCATCGGCTCAACGATGAAGGGGTTTTTACGCCATTATAAAAGTGGATTACCGTGGTTTGAATCGGGTCAAAAGTCGGCGGGAAATGGTGCATTGATGCGAATTGCGCCCATCGTAATTCCCCATCTGCGTTCTCAAACCAAAGCACTCTGGGTTGATACAGCGCTTGCTGCTATGTTAACTCATAATGACTCGGCATCTAATGCGGCGTGTTTAGGATTTGTGGCAATGCTGTGGCAACTTTTCAGCCGATCAACTGTACCTGAAGCAAACTGGTGGCTGGAAACTTATATCCAGTTCACTCAGGATTTGGAGAGTGATTCATCCTATCGTCCGCGTGGTGGTGCTTTTACTGAGGATAGAGGATATCTGTGGCAATTTGTGGAACGACGAGTGAGTCAAGCCTATCAACAAGGATTGTCGGTTCGGGAGGCGTGCGATCGCTGGTATTCTGGTGCGTATCTTTTAGAGACGATACCCAGTGTTCTTTATATCTTAATGCGATATGGCGATAATCCGGAAGCAGCAATTGTGCGAGCTGTTAATGATACCAAGGACAATGATACCATTGCCGCTATTGTCGGAGCGGCGGTGGGAGCGTTACATGGGAAAGACGCGCTACCTCAACGCTGGCAAGTCGGACTATTGGGTCGAACGGCTGAACGCGATGATGGTACACTCTGGAGAGTTCTAGAAACAGCTAATCAGATTTGGTGGCATTATTAGGAATCATAAATTATGGAATTGTTTTCTCATGAACAAGCATAAATTATCTCAGAATCAGGGCGGGTTTTGTTGAGGCGTTATTGGTAAGAGAGGGCGGGTTTTGCTGATACGTTATTGGTGACAAGTTAATCGAGTTCCTAAACCCGCCCCTACAAGTGACTGACTGATGATTTATGAATTATGTATAAACCAACAATCTGTATTACGTTAGGTACTCGCCCAGAGGCGATTAAACTTGCACCTGTGATCCAACAATTTCAAGCCTGCGATCAGTTTAAGACTCAGGTGATTTTGACGGGTCAACATCGGGAAATGGTGGATCAGGTGATGCGGCTATTTCAACTTAAAGCTGATCGCGATTTAGAAATAATGCAAGCCAAGCAAACGCTGACGGATATTACCTGTCGAAGTTTGCGGGGATTGGAGGAGTTATTTGCTGAGATTAAGCCACAGTTGGTGATTGTACAAGGGGATACGACGACAGCATTTGCGGCGACTTTAGCGGCATTTTATCAAAAAATTCCTGTGGGTCATGTAGAAGCAGGGTTACGAACGGATGATTTGTTTAATCCCTATCCCGAAGAAGCAAATCGACGGTTGATTTCTCAGTTAGCCCAACTGAATTTTGCGCCTACAGCTAAGGCGGTGGAGAATCTGAAAACGTCGGGGATTGTGGGGGAGATTCACCAGACGGGAAATACAGTGATTGATGCGTTACTGACGGTAGCCAAGCAGGAACCTGAATGTCCGGTTCCGGGGTTAGAGTGGGACAAGTATCGGGTGTTGTTAGCTACGGTTCATCGGCGAGAAAATTGGGGTAAACCTTTAGCAGATATTGCTCAAGCGTTTATTCAACTGTTGGATCAGTTTCCGGATACGGCGTTATTGTTACCGTTACATCGAAATCCTACGGTTAGAGAACCCCTGAAACAAATCTTGGGTAATCATCCGCGAGTCTTTTTGACCGAACCTTTAGATTATGGCGAATTAGTGGGCGCGATCGCACGCTGTTATCTGTTGCTGACGGATTCGGGGGGATTGCAGGAGGAAGCGCCGAGTTTGGGGAAACCGGTGTTAGTGTTGCGGGAAACTACGGAACGCCCAGAGGCGATAGAGGCGGGAACCGCGAAGTTGGTAGGAACGAATCCGAGTCAAGTTGTCGCTGTAGCGAGTGAATTACTCGGAGAGGCTAAGGCGTATCAGGTGATGGCTACCGCCGTTAATCCTTTTGGGGATGGGTACGCCGCCGAACGGATTTTGCAAATTGTTAAAGGGTATTTGCTGAAGGGATGACAATCGGGGATGGCGTTTTCAGCGGTTTTTGTGTATATTGATTAGAGTTAGAACCTTGACAATTATATAAGGTCGGAATTCTGTCAATCTGACGAATCGACACCAGTCAGCAAATCGCTGAAACTCTATAGTTTCCGTTAAGTGGTGTCGATGCCTGACTGGGAGAGGGTTTGAGCGATTGGTTTTGCTCGATTTTTGGCAGGATCAGGTGGGATTTTATGGGTGGTGTCGATTTGGCGGACTTCGGCGTGAGCGCTCAGTCGAACGCTGAAACCCAGTCCCTGTATGGTTTCCTGAGCGAACTCTTTCCAAACACACTTCCCCGCAAGGGGATGGAAACAGACAGCGAACTGGTCATTGACTGTCCCTATGAATGCTTTCCAAACACACTTCCCCGCAAGGGGATGGAAACTCTCGGAGTGGCATTGTGACTGCCAAAGTCCGCTTTCCAAACACACTTCCCCGCAAGGGGATGGAAACTTGGACACCCAAAGTAAAGGCTGTCGAACCCAACACCTTTCCAAACACACTTCCCCGCAAGGGGATGGAAACTTTTGCTTTCTACAGACAACAAATCCTAAAGTTGCAGCTTTCCAAACATACTTCCCCGGAAGGGGGGACGGAAATAAGAGAAAAATTAATATGCCATAGTAGCGTGGCACAGCTTATTTGATGAATTAACCATTAGCCGCGAAACCGTAGGGGCGCAAAGACTTGCGCCCAATTCAATGGTAAAATCTATTCCACAATTTTAGTAGCAAAGGTGCGTTACGCTACTGGCGTGGCACAGCTAAAATGGTGCAATAGATTTGCTTCGTAGTGAGGGAACTTTAGCCCTCTCCAGCTATGCGTTAAAGCACGCTTCGTGCTTACTACAAACAAAGCCCTATTTTAAGTGGGTCAAGCCACTACGAATAGAGGCTTTGCGTAAGTCCTGTCACAGTAACCAGGTTTTATTCGCAAAATCAGCAGGTCTTTCACTTTCCTTTTGAATCGGGCGTCCGATAGGGCGGGTGGGAGTTCTAGCGGGAGGACGTTTGGTTTCCACGGGTGGCGCGGGTTCTATCGGTCGCTTTTGAGTGGCTTTAAGCGATTCATTCTCTTGTTTAAGACTCTCCGCTTCTTGCATCAACTTCTCATTGGCTTGGGCGAGTTGAACAGCCGCTTTTTTGGCGTCCTCAAACTCACTTTTTAAATGGTTGAGTTTTTTTAACTCACTTTGCAAATTTTCAACGGATTCGTGTTGCTGCTGTAATTTGGTTTCTAAGTCCGTAACTTGTTCCTTTAACTGCTGTTCTCGTTGCTCAGCTTGGGCTAAACTATCCTTTAAATTAACGATAGTGGTTTCTTGTTGTTGGGCTTCTTCGAGTGCCTGTCTCAATTCCGCAACCGTAGCTTCAAGGTCAGCTTTGGTGGGAGTTGAAGATTTACTGGTACTGGTTCTTCGGCGGGTTGCCATGGTTGATTCGTCCTCTGTTTCTGTATTCGGTTCGTTAGTATCTTCAATAGGTTGCTGATTGGAAGATGGCGATTTTTCCACCTCTTCCCGCAGCAAATCAGTTAACTTTTTTTTTGTCATTAGCACCCCCAATGATGGTGTAGTTCATCCGCCACCCGGCGATAATCAGCTTGGGCTTCACGGGCATTTTCTCCGCCCAATTGAGTAATCGGTATCCCCTGCAATGCGGCGCGTTCGTGGGCTTTGTATGTCCGAATAAAGGTTCCGAATGCGGGAACACCGAGTTCTCGGAGTGTGGTTTGCGCCTCTAACGCTTCCCGGCGACTGCGAGAGTCTACCCGAGTTAACAATACCCGATGGGCGGTTCCCACAGGCGCGATCGCCCGCCGTACTGTTTCCATTAAAACCGCTAAGTCCATCGGTGCGGGAGGTGTGGGTAAAATAATATAATCTGCGATCGCGACTACAGCAGTCAAGGCGTCTGAACGCAGGGCGGGGGGTGTATCCACAACAGCTATGTCGTAGTCTTTCAGGGTTTGTAGACGACTTAAGAGTTGAGGATTGGTTTCTTGGGCGATATCAAACCCGATTTCTCCCTCACTTCGTTCTACCCACCAACTGGCTGAACCTTGAGGATCAGTATCTACTAACAAAACCTGTTTTTTTTCCGCGAGTACGGCGGCTAAGTTGACTGAGGTTGTGGTTTTGCCAACACCTCCCTTTCCATTAATAATAGCGATTATATTGATCATTCGTTATTTGTCATTCGTCTTATTTCTTATGTCTTATTTCATTCGTCTTATGTCATACTCGAAGAGTCTTATGTCTTATGGTCAGGGCGGGTTTTGTACAAAGGTTATCATCAATAGCGAAACGTGATTTCCTAAACCCGCCCCTACACATTGACCATTTATACCGCTTCGGGTAAGGCTCCTTTCATCTTGCTTAACCAATCGATTAAATTCTCTAACTGTTTATTGGCTTTGAGAACCCCTAATCCTCGTACTGTTACTTTACCAGGAGAATAGACAAAGCGCGATCGCAAATGTTCGGGGAGGTTCTCTTTCAATAGCTTCCAGGCGGGTTCCTCCATTGGCGTTTCTAGGGCGATGTGCTGTTTCCCCTCTGGTTTAATCCGACTAAATCCGAGAGATTTTGCCACCTGCTTGAGTTCCACAATCCGCAATAATTGTTCAATGGGTGCGGGTAAGGGACCATAGCGATCATGCCAATCGGCGGCTATTTGGACTAATTCCGAATGAGAATTCGCCGCCGCAACTGTCCGATACGCACTCATCTTTTGATCTAAATCAGGAATATAATCCGCCGGGATAAAGGCGGTAAGATTTAAGTCAATTTGGGTATCATCCACTTGGGGAATTTCTTGTCCCTGAATCTCGCGAATGGCTTCTTGTAGCATTTCCATATATAAATCAAAGCCAATCACATCCATTTGTCCGGATTGTTCCGCCCCAAGGAGATTTCCAACGCCTCGGATTTCCATATCCCGCGTCGCCAGTTGATACCCGGAACCTAACTGGGTAAACTCCTGAATCGCCCGTAAACGCTTGCGGGCGGCGTCGGATAGAGTATCTTGTTTGGGATAGAATAACCAAGCATGTGCCTGCACCCCAGAACGCCCGACTCGCCCCCGCAGTTGGTAGAGTTGGGCTAACCCAAAGCGTTGGGCGTCTTCAATCAGGATGGTATTGACGCGGGGAATATCTAACCCGGATTCAATAATTGTGGTACAAATCAGGATATCCGCTTCCCCGCTACTAAAAGTAAGCATGGTGGCTTCTAATTCCCCTTCGGGCATTTGTCCATGGGCAATTGCCAGTCTCGCGCTAGGTATCATTTCCCGCAGTTTCGTGGCGACTTCTTCAATTCCCTCGACACGGGGAACTACGTAAAATACCTGTCCTCCCCTGTCTAATTCAGTGCGAATTGCTGTACGAACCGCTTCTGGATTATACGGGGCTAAATGGGTTTTAATTGGACGCCGAGAGGGAGGGGGAGTGGTAATTAAACTCATTTCCCGCACACCAGAGAGGGACATATATAAGGTACGGGGAATTGGTGTGGCGGTTAAGGTGAGGACATCAACTTGTGTTTTTAGGGTTTTAATTTTCTCCTTTTGATTCACGCCAAAGCGCTGTTCTTCATCGACGACTAGCATTCCTAAGTCACGGAATTTGACAGTTTTACCTAATACTTGATGGGTGCCAACAACGACATCTAGTTCTCCAGTAGAAAGGCGGCGCTGAATCTCCTTGCGTTCCTGGGCGGTGCGGAAACGGTTGAGTAATCCCACATGAATCGGATAAGGAGCAAAGCGTTCTTTTAACGTGTGGTAATGTTGTTGAGTAAGAATCGTGGTTGGGGCGAGGAAGGCGACTTGTTTGCCAGAGGTAATCACTTTAAAAATTGCCCGCAGTGCCACCTCAGTTTTACCAAATCCCACATCCCCACAAACCAAGCGATCCATGGGGCGATCGCTCTCTAAATCTCGCTTTACGTCTTGCACGGCTTTGAGTTGATCAGGTGTGGGTTGGTAGGGGAAGGATTCCTCTAATTCGTCTTGCCAGGATGAATCTTCCGGAAAGGCATAACCGGATCGTTGACTGCGCTGGGCATAGAGTTTAAGTAAATCAACCGCCAGTTTCTTAATCGTTTTGCGAACCCGATTTTTGGTCTTTTCCCAGGCTTTGCTGGACATTTTATTCAGTTGCGGCGCACGGCTATCGGCACGGCGATAACGCGACAAAACCCCGACCTGATCGGCGGCGACTCGTAATAAGCCATCGGCATATTTGATAACTAAATATTCACGGGTTTGATGGTTAAGGGTGAGGCTTTCTAGCTTGACAAATTGACCAATCCCGTGGTTTTTATGCACCACATAATCCCCAGGAGTTAATTTATTCGGGTCAACTTGTTTCGATGCCGCACGGCGTCGCTTCCGCACATAACTGGGAGTAGCGAGAGTATGCTGCCCAAAAAACTCGCGATCGGTCATTACAACCAAGCGAAACGTGGGCAGGATAAAGCCTTCCAATTCCGCTAATCCGGAATATTTTACCGCCACAGGTGTTTTCTGGATTTGCAGTTTATCAATCGCCGGATAATCGCGGGGATTGGGAACAAACTGGGCGGGACAATCATGTTCCTGTAACAGAGACACCGAACGACTCGGTTGAGCCGAAACCAGCCAAACCGAAAACTTGCGATCGCGTTCACTGCGGACAATTTCTGCAAGCTTGGCAAACTGGTGCGGGGTGGCGGGAATCGGGCGGCTGGCTAAATTCACCGCCGTCTCATTGGTGGCTTCTGCTAGTTCCGATAAATAGAGTAAGGTTTGAGTGTGTAGGGGCGGGTTTAGGGATTGTTGTTTCGGTGTTGATGATAACGTTTCATCAAAACCCGCCCTGACTGCGGTTTGAGTGTTGAATGATTCAGCATATTGACGATGCAGAGGGGGAAGAGGATGGGCTAATGTATCTAAATGATCTTGAGCATGTTCCACCCAGCGATCGCAATGAGCGCGACATTGTTCAGGTTCATCAATAGCAATCACTGTATTATCGGGCAAATAATCCAACAGAGACGCAGGTTGCTCAAACGCAATCCCCAAGAAGCGACGACTCCCTTCCAGATGTCCCCCCGCTTGCCAAAGTGCCTGTTCCTCTTCCCCTAAATGAAGTTGCACCTGTTGGGCTTGGGCATCACTCAAAGCATCCGTAATAATCGGGCTAAAATCAGTAGGGGTGAGTACCAGTTGCTCAATTTTATCCAGGGAACGCTGGCTACCGGGGTCAAATTCCCGCAGTTGTTCGAGTTCATCCCCAAACCACTCCAAACGCACGGGTAATTCAGCCGCAACTGGAAAAACATCTACAATATCACCACGCCGACTCCATTGACCCTCCATTTCCACCAGGGGGACTCGATCATACCCCAAGCGGGCTAATTGGTTATCGATGTCTTTAATATCCCTTGTCATCCCTTGGTTAATCGTCAGACAATAGGGAGCAAAGGCTTTGACTGGCGGTAAATGGGGTTGAAGGGCGGCGTGGGTAGCAACAATGGCTAATCCGTTAACCGTTACCGAGTGATTCTCTTCAGTATCTCCTGAATCAGGCGTTGACGAATGACGCACCAAATCCGCCAACACCTGCATTTGTCCCCACGTCATTTCCGATTCAGGGTTAAAGGGTTCGTAGGGTGACGCTTCTGAGGTGGGATAGAAATGAACCGTTTGCCAATTCATCGCCTCCAATTGCGCCGCCCAGCGACTCGCCTCTTCCAACGTGGCGCAGATCACCAAAAGATTACGATCCGAGGCTTTGGCGATTGCAGATGAGACTAATCCTTTAGGTAGACGGGCAATTCCATTCAGGTGCAAAAACGACTGACGATTCAGTTTAGAGAGGAGTTCACCCGTCAGGGGCGATCGTTCCAGAGTCCGAATGATAGAAGAGAATGCCATGATTCACCGCACGTTATTAGAAATAAGCTGTTCGGCATTTAAACCTTAATGTCAATAATGGCGAAAGCCTTGTAGTGCGTTTAGCGAAGCCATGCCGCAGGCTTTAGCGAAGCCATGCCGCAGGCTTTGCATCTTGCTCGCTACTAATACCCAATTTAAATGCA
>NZ_JAVJNP010000087.1:0-18954 GCF_040217205.1 Coleofasciculus sp. A1-SPW-01
TTCGCTCAGCGACCGTAGACAAGGAAGAGTGAGAACGAAAAATAGGGCGTTTCGGCTTTTAGAAGTTAGTTTGACCGAACCGAATTCTGTACGGTTTTTCCCCCTTGTCTTCTTTCCTTCCTTGTCCTCCTTGTCTTGTCCCAACCATAAAATAAAAAAACTACACCTGTCAGGCGTGGGAGAGGGGCTGGGGGTGAGGGGTTGAGCTTAAGTTGACACGGGTGGGCATTGCCGTGCCCCTAAGACGTTATTCTGTGTCGTAGTGAGTTGTCTATCGGATAGTTATATGCTACCTTAAAAGTTTTTCAATTTTGAGGAAGCTATGAGTCAACGAACCCAGATCAATCTTCGCATAGACAACGAATTACTCCAAGCGCTACGCGAAAAATGTGCCGCTGAAGGCTGCACGCAGACGGAGTTTATTACCAATGCGATCAAATCGTCATTAGGTATCCCGATTACCCAAGCCAATCTGATTGAGATCGATGAACGAATTGCCGCCCACATTCAACCCATTCGAGAAGAGTTAGATCAGTTGAGGGCAGCGTTGGGGGAATTCGCAGCCTGAGGGTGAACAATGGAACTCTCAGGCAACAGGTTCCAGCAGTATCTAACTTGGAGGCAATTCGCGATCGCATTCTCGGCAACTTGAATATTGGTAGAAATGCAGTCGCCTACAAAGCTGCCCAGAAAGTCCTCGATGAGTTTATTGGCGAATTGTACAGAAAATAAGTGATCACCCAAAGCGACAACGGCTATAGTTCCTTTGTTCATGGTTCATCAACCTTGAACAATCAACGATGAACCATTTAGCTTTCTTGGTGCTTTGCGAGTCTCTTGTCTCTTGCGTCTGGTAAAATCCCACGTTTTTTAGCGTGGGATACATTTTCTTTATCCCTGCTCAGATTATATCATTTAACTATACGCTTTGATATATTTTTAGCCAGAGTCTCATAATCAAAAATACTTAATATCTAGGGAGAAAGATTAATTCTGTCAAAGAAATTACGCAAAGATTTGATAAAAACCCTCCCTGCACCTAAGCCATTTAGCTTAGGTTGATTCCCCTATTTTCCTGGATGTTTTGGCGCTGAAATGCCTATGGTATAAGGTTAATAGTTTGTCTTCATGCTAAAGAACTACAGGCAGCAAACTTACGCCATTATGCTGAGGTGATTGGGGGCAAGATCAGCCGAAAATAGGAGAAGCTGATGATTTAAACAAGAAAAGCTGAACAAAGCTTTACAAAAAATTGATAATCCCTTTACCGAATGGCTAGTAAAATCCCTTACCATAAAGATAGAGTAAGTTTAAATCGGTTGTGAAATGGCAATCCTTGCTGGGCAAGCTTTTCAGTCTCATCTACTTTCACAAATGATTGAGACTGGTGATAGTGAGTGTAAGCAACTCTCTCTAAACGTCTACGTAGAATTACGTAGGGTATAACGTAACCAGAACTGTCCTATAGCAGTGCATCTCCACAACACCTAAGCAAAGGGCTGACTCACGTCTGTCGGCGACAGCAAAGACTTATTTAATCCGGGTGATTTACCAAATTCTCTAATACTAATGGCAGAAGCTTGATGCAAATGCCAACGGGAGCATGTCAGAGCAAGCCCAAAATATTCCAGCTAACGATGGCGTTGAGTTATGCTGTTCGCGGTCAAAACCTAAGCTTTGATCATGCAGAGTGTAACGGAGTTCAGCGAAGCATCTGGCGAGATTCTTCACTCCGCTATTGCTCCGTTCTCCAATGACAAAGTGCAGTCTGCTCCTATATCTTTCCCGACTCGGCTAGTTGCTTTCATAATCCCTAATCATTTTCATACTGTATTCCCAGAAGTTCAAGCTAAAATTATGACCAATCAATTCGAGCGAGCAATTGGATACTCCAAAAACTGGACTGAATTTATTAGCACTGGTGGATTTCCCTTCACCCCTTGTTCAATTGTCAATCCTGAGAATCTGGCGACCCAACTTTTCTCCTGCGCCAGTGAAAAATTTACAGGTTGCTTAGATATTAAACCCCCTCAACACCAACACTGGAGTTTATATTTTTGCCAAGGTTTAATCTGTGGTGGAAGTGGGGTACATCCACATCGGAGTTGGTTACGCCAGCTTTATCGCTACTGTCCCCAATTGGTTAAGGATACGACTGTCAATCATTCAAATCAGATCCCTAGTGACAATTACGATGGCTTAGCGGAATTAGTAAGGCGGGGAAAAATAGGTCAAGAGCAAATGACAGAAGTTGTCGAAAGCTATATTCTAGAAATTTTTTTTGATCTGATTCAACACCTTGAACAGATGTCTCATCCCTCAAACTGGCAACTCAGTTATAGTCAAATTCCTCAAGACCAGATGGATTCAGCTTTAGTAACCATAGAGGTTGATGAAATGTGGAGGCAAGCGGTAAAACTTTGGCGAAGTTGGCAAAGCGCAGATTTAACAGACATTTCTCCAAACTTAGCGCCCACGGTATTAAAACCTCAGGAATTACAACAACAGTTTTCCCAGATGCTCTATGGTAACCTCAGTGGTTTAGGAGGTATTAATCAGACATTTAAAGCATTGCAAGAGGAAACCTATCAATTCACATCTGATAACCTGATTGCTTCGATGGATGGCAATCAAACATTACGGGATTTAGCCGTTCATTTGAATCGAAATCTTTTACTCCTGACTCAGCCCATCGTACCCTATATTCGTCAAGGTTTAGTTGAACTGAGTCCAGTTGAGGACATGAGTCTCATGATTGCATCACCGATAAAGCTGGAACATTCATCCGCCGAAACCCCAGCAACTCCAATAGAGTCTAAACCGGCGAATCCCTTAGTTGCCTGTATCGAGGATAGCTCATTTGATCTGCTACTAATGAATCATATTCTCACTCAAGCAGGCTATCAATTTATCAATATTGAGGATCAGGAAAAAGCATTATCGATATTGATAGAACACAAACCCGACCTGATTTTCTTAGATTTAGTTATGCCCATTGCTAATGGGTATGAAATCTGCTCCCAAATTCGTCGGGTTTCCTTTTTCAAATCCACCCCAGTGATTATTGTGACGGGTAAGGATGGGATTATTGACCGGACACGGGCAAAAATTGTCGGTGCGTCAGATTTTATCACCAAACCCATTAATAAAGATAAAATGCTCCAAGCGTTACACACTTATCTCCCCAAGCCCCAGGTTAACCAGTTTCAGGATACATCAATGTTTGGAGATTGGTACGTTCAACCGCCGATGCAATACTCTCCAATGTAAATGCCAACTTATCTCAGGGCGCATCTACGGTAAGGAGGTAGACTCAATAAAAGCTAACGGTGGAGAGCGTCATTTGTCATAGGTATAGCACTACGCACACACGTTAGGACATAAGTTTATCCCAAAAGGCAACAGGCAATAGGCAACACCTCGGCTTA
Source organism: Coleofasciculus sp. A1-SPW-01 (assembly GCF_040217205.1). Classification (NCBI taxonomy): domain Bacteria; kingdom Bacillati; phylum Cyanobacteriota; class Cyanophyceae; order Coleofasciculales; family Coleofasciculaceae; genus Coleofasciculus; species Coleofasciculus sp. A1-SPW-01. Next base: position 3,429 of record NZ_JAVJNP010000087.1, read on the forward strand.
CCTCGACTTCGCTCGGTAACACGCTCGGTGTGTCATAGGCAATAGGCAACAGGAAAAATGTCCTAACCTGCCTTGGTAAGGCTATACAGCAGTTTTTGGCTCGATGTAATACAGTTCAAAAAGAGTAGAAAAGGGCTTTTTTATGGCTGCTGTATTACACCGTGTTATATCAAGTGCTGTTGAATACTCACACTTGGGTGGAGACAAAGCAGATGGCAGAAATGTATTACTGGTACGGAATCATTTCAGCCTTTATATCTGTCCTAAGCTTTACGACAACAACTATTCACTAAAAAATAGGTGTATCCTTATCTATTTTTCATTTATTGTAGAAAAGTTATGCAATTTATATTAAACCTTTAATTACTGGATATTGACATAATCACCTTTTGATGAGCTACAATTAAATCGGCTATATCTGTAGTTTATTATGGAATATATTTTGCCAATAAAAAATAGATAAAATCATATTTTCCACAAAAAATTAAAGTTTTTTAAAGTTCAGCAACAAAAAAACAGTCATATTTATATCTAGATGACTGACTATACTAGCCGATTTAGCGAGACAAAGAAAATCAAAAATGCTTGCTCCTTTATCTGTTCGATCAACTCATTGGACTATAACAAAACATGATGTCGTTTTTACCACAGAAGAACTGCTAAAACGCATTCAAACTTGTGCGAGTCAACAATTTACAGGTCAGTTAGATTTCAACATAACCAATCCCCAACAACAGCAGTGGCAGCTATTCTTTAGTGTCGGCAGTTTAATTGGTTGCCACAGTAAGGTACATCCTGTGCGTCGTTGGTTTCGTCAGCTATCATTGCACTGTCCTTCGGTGGCTGTTAATGCTGTGACGCAAGAAGGAGAGCCGATTCAATATCAAGATTATGAGTCATTAGCCACACAAGCGAAACAAGGACAAATCCCCCTGGGACAAATGGCAGCACTTGTTCAAGGTCATACCAGCGAAGTCCTTTTTGATATTATCCAAGCAGGGGAACAACAAAACTATCATTCTGGAATGTATCTAAGCTACCGAATCATTCCTCAAGATTCCATCGATTTAGGGTGGGTTGTGGTAAGAGCGGAGCGCGTTTGGCAGCAAGTTTTTCAGGATTGGCAAGCTTGGCAAAAAGCGGGTTTAGCTGACATTTCACCGAATCTTGCCCCCAAAATTTTACAGGCAGATCAGTTGCGCCAGCAAACATCACCCTCTGCTTATCGCAATCTAACAGCGTTTGCGGACGGGAAACAAACGCTTCGGGATTTAGCGGTTAAGTTAAAACAAAGTCCTCTGCCCCTAACTCACTCGATTGCCCCTTATATTCAGAAAAATTTAATTGGATTAATTGAAGTTGAGGACTTGAAGCGTTCTATTTTACCTCGTAAAGTTGTTGAGGATAAATCTAATGAAAATGGCAAACTTACATCACGAAAGTCTTCTCGCCCGTCATCCTCCTCTAAATCAGCAAATGCGGTAATTGCTTACATTGATGATAGTCGGATTGACACTCAAATGATGGGTTATATTTTAGAGGAAGCGGGTTATAAGTTTGTCTCAATTCAGGATTCAGTGCAAGCCCTAGTTAAGCTTCTAGAAAACAAGCCGGATCTGATTTTCCTGGATTTGGTGATGCCTGTCGCTAATGGTTATGAAATTTGTTCTCAAATTCGCCGTGTTTCGATTTTTCAGGATATTCCCGTGATTATTCTGACCGGAAACGATGGCATTGTAGACCGGGTGCGTGCCAAAATGGTCGGGGCTTCTGGGTTTTTGCCAAAGCCGATTACTCAACAAAAAGTGCTGAGTACTTTGCAGAAGTATTTACCGATCAAATCTGTACCGATGAGTAATTAAATAGTGTTCAGTATTTATGACTGAACCAAAAACTGCAAAGGTTGTGTATCGCAAACATTGGATTAACTATGACAACTGTTCTTTTAGTGGAAGATAGTGTAACAGAAACCCAGGTGCTGACTCGTTATTTAAGACAAGCCGGATTTAACGTAGTGAGTGTAACAAGTGGAGAGGAAGCCCATATAAAACTTCAAGCTAAAAAACCTGATTTAGTGATTCTTGATGTTATTTTACCGGGTCAAAGTGGTTTTGAACTTTGCCGCGAGATTAAAACAAACATCGACACCAAGAAAATTCCTGTGGTGATGTGTTCAACAAAAGGCACGGATGCTGATAAGTTATGGGGTTCAATGCTGGGTGCTGATGCCTATATTTCTAAACCAGTCGATCAACAGGAATTAATGAAAATCATTAATAAATTTACACTGGTTTAGCTGTTCCCTGTGACACACCGAGCGTGTTACCGAGCGAAGTCGAGGTAAGCCGATGTGTTCCCTGTGACACACCGAGCGAAGCCGAGGTGTTCCCTGTTCCCTGTTCCCTAAAAAATGACAAATTCACTTGACTCAATCCTCTTAACCACGAGTCTTGATTCACTCAACCTTAAACCTTCACCCCCAGAAACACAGCGGCGGTTACTTCGCTTTCCTATGAGTCACCAAGATAGTGCCCTATTGCCCTTGGAACAAATTGGGGAAGTGCTACGGGTAAATGTAAGAGACATTCTGCCTGTTCCGCAAATGCCCGGTTGTGTTTTAGGGATCTGCAACTGGCGTGGCGATATGCTTTGGCTGGTTGATCTGAGCCAGTTGCTGGGCTATTTATCATTAGACCAACAAGAGCAATTGGCTGATGTTTTGGTGGTGTTAGTGGTGCAGGTAAATGAGCAATCGATCGGACTGGTTGTTTCCCAAGTTAATGACATCGAATACCACAATTTGCAACATTTGCAGCCTGCTGTTCCGGGTGTATTTCCACCTAAACTGTTGCCGTTTATTCTGGGTTCTCTCCCTGAAGATCAGGGCATCGTTTTGAATATTAATGCCATTAGCCATTATCCCCTTTGGCAAAGGCATCGTGAGTGAAAAATGAAGAAGATGAGGGAGATAGGGGAGATGAGGGCGGGTTTTGCACAAACGTTACCATCAATAGCGATAAAAAAGTTTCTAAAACCGCCCATACAAACCATGTCCGACTAAGGAATAAAGGGTCAAAACTCTACTTTCTCTATCTTCCTCACTTTCCCCATTTTTTCCGATCGCAGATCGCGGACATATTAGGACTAGACACATCGAAATTATGCAAGAACTCGAACAATCGAAGCAAGTACTCAACCCTGATGCGGAGAACGATTCCGCTCATACAATCAGTAATGGCGATCGCGTGACAGATGAGTCTCAGCCTGAGATGGGTGTCAATATCGAAACCTATTTTCAGGAACAACGGAAGTGGCTGTTAGCGGTTGCTCAACGGATGCGTCGTGCGTCCACGATTGAAACCGTTGATACGCTGCTAGAAACCACTGTGGCTGAAGTGCGGGAGCATTTCCAGGTTGATCGGGTTCTGATTTATCAATTTAAGACGGAAACCGAGGGCGTGGTTCGTGCCGAATCCCTGGTTGCGGGGTATACTCCTTGTTTGGGTGAATCCTTACCCGCCTTAACCTTTGGCGCAAACAGTCAAATCGAGTATCAGCAGCAACAGGTGGTGACGCTGAGTCATCTGTATCAAGGTGTAACCAGTCCCTATCAACTGCAACTGCTGAAACGGTTTCAAGTTAAAGCCAGCTTGAGTTTACCGATTCTGTTTAGTAAACAAACCTGGGGATTATTGATTGTTCAGCAATGTTCCGGAACCCGCACCTTCCAAGACTCCGAAATCAACTTGCTGTATCAGGTGACAACGGAACTGGCTCTCAACCTGCAACCGGGGGAACTGTTTAATCAACTTCGCAGCCAAAACAAAAATACCAAAGTTGTCGGTCAAGTCGCGGCGAAAATCCTCAAGAACATCTTGCGATCGCTGAATATTCCCCAAGTCTTTAGCAGCGCCACCCGGGAAATCCGTCAGCAATTGCAGTGCGATCGCGTGGCGGTGTATCGGTTTAATCAAGATTGGAGTGGGGAATTTATCGCCGAATCTGTTGCTCCTGGCTGGATTCCCCTAGTGGGTCCGGATATCCAAACAGTTTGGGAGGATACCCATCTCCAAGAAACCCGAGGTGGGCGTTATCGCTACGAAGAAACCAATGGTGTGAATGACATTTACGCCGCTGGGTTAACCGACTGTCACATCGATCTGTTGGAACAATTTGAGGCAAAAGCGTATGCGATCGCGCCGATTTTTGAGGGAGACAAACTCTGGGGATTACTCGCCGCCTTCCAAAACTCCGATCCGCGTCAATGGGACGCCTCAGAACTGAATATACTGGCATTAGTCGGGCGTCAGTTTGGTGTCGCCCTCCAGCAAGCCGAATATTTGAACAGTTTACAAGCGCGAACTGGACAATTAGCAAAAGCAGCGGAACGGGAACGCACCATCGCCCGGGTGATCGAGAAAATTCGTCAAACTACAGACTTAGAGACGATTTTCCAAACCACCACCAAAGAAGTGCGTAAACTGCTCAATATTGAGCGCGTCACCATCTATAAATTCCGCGACGATTACTTTGGTGATTTTGTCAGTGAATCCCAAAGCGGAGGATTTGCTCCAATTGTGGGGAGTGGTTGGGAAGCTCCCTATCTCAATGAATATCGAGGCGGACGGTTTCTCGATAATGAAGCCTTGGTGGTCGATGATATTTATACCGCCAATCTCACCGATTGTCATGTCGAGGCGTTAGAAAACTATGGCGTCAAATCCTGCGCCATTGTCTCGATTTTCCAAGGGCAGAAACTGTGGGGATTACTCAGTGCCTTTCAAAACACAGGAACACGCCATTGGGAAGAGGGCGAAGTCCAATTACTCAAACAAATTGCTAGCCAGTTAGGTTTAGCCATACAACAAGCCGAATATGTGGAGCAGATTCAGCTTCAATCCGAGCAACAGGCGAAAGAAACCCAGCGAGAGCGGGCGTTAGCCAAAGTCGTGGATAAAATCCGTCAACCCTTTGAGATTAACAAGGTGTTTGAAACCACCACTCAGGAAGTGCGGCGACTCTTGAATGCGGAACGGGTGACGATTTATAAGTTCCGGGAGGACTATTTCGGCGACTTTATCTGTGAATCCGAGTCGGGCGGATTTCCTAAATTAGTCGGGAGTGGCTGGGAAGATCCCTATCTCAACGAACACCACGGGGGATGCTTCCGGGACAATGAACCGTTTGTGGTAGACGATGTTCACGATGGTACGCTGACGGATTGTCATGTTGAGGCGTTAGACTACTATGGCGTCAAATCCTGCGCGGTGGTGTCTATCTTCCAAGAAGACAAGCTGTGGGGATTACTCAGTGCCTTTCAAAGCACGGGGACACGCCACTGGGAAGACGGTGAAGTGCGACTGCTCAAACAAGTGGCGTCTCAACTGGGCGTAGCGTTGCAACAGGCAGATTATTTGCAGCAATTACAAACCCAATCCCAGCAACTGCTGAAAACCGCCGACTTGGAACGAGTCACGGCTCAAATTATCAGCAAAATTAGCCAATCTCAAGACTTGGATCAGATTTTCCAGACGGCTTGTGGGGAACTACAAACCTTTTTGGGGGCTGATCGCGTGGGGATTTATCGCTTTGATCCCGAATCGGGGTTTGATCAGGGAGAAATGGTGTCTGAACGGGTCGTCGCTGGTTTCCCCTCTTCGATGTCGATCAAAGTTGATGACCATTGCTTTGGCGAAAAACATGCGGAAAATTATCGCAAGGGACGGGTTTGGGCAGTTGCCGATATCCATCACGCCAATTTAGCGCCCTGTTATATTGATACCCTCTCCAAATTCCAAGTGCGCGGGAATTTGGTCGCCCCTGTTATGCAGGGGATCGAATTGTGGGGATTACTCTGTATTCACCAGTGCAGTGGTCCACGCAAGTGGAGAAACCAAGAAGTGGAATTTGTCAAGCAGGTCGCCTATCAATTGTCCATCGCCCTGAAACAATCCCAATACCTGCACCAGTTACAAGACCAATCCACGCAACTCGCGACGATTGCCCAAACTCAGGAAACGGTATCCAGTGTTCTGACTAAGTTGAGCTATGGCGAGGATATTGCCACCATCTACAATACATCCACTCGTGAACTGCGGAAACTACTCAAGTGCGATCGCACGGCGGTGTACCAGTTTGAACCGGATTGGAGTGGCGTGTTTGTGGCGGAGTCGGTGGCGACGGGATGGACGCCGTTAGTGGGTCCGGATATCCGCACCGTTTGGGAAGATACCTATTTACAAGAAACTCAAGGGGGTCGTTATCGCGATCGGGAAAGCTTTGCTGTGGATGATATCCATACTATCGGTCACTCCGATTGTCACGTTGAAATTTTAGAACAGTTTGAGGTCAAAGCTTACGCCCTCGCCCCGATTTTCGTCGCTGATGAGTTATGGGGTATCCTCTGTGCGTATCAAAATAGTGGACCGCGCCATTGGACGAGTACCGAAATCGCGGCGCTAACTCAAGTGGGTCAAGCGGTAGGAACGGCATTACAACGCCTCTACTACCTGGAACAGGTGCAACAGCAGTCGGATCAATTCGCCCAGTTAGCGAAACGGGAAAGTAACTTTATCAACCTGCTGTATAAAACCGGACAACGGATTGCTGAACGCTTACAGAAAGGAACGTTGAACCCAGAGGTTCTGTTGCAGGCGACAAGTCAGGAACTGCGACTGCTGCTGAATGTGGATCGGGTGGCGGTGTATCGCTTTAATTCCGATTGGAGTGGGGAATTTGTGCTTGAAGATGTGGGGGGTTCCTACGTCAAGGTTGTCGGTACCCAACTGGCAAAGGTGAGTGATCCGGTGTTGCAACAAAGTGAGGGTGGTGTTTATCGCCAAAATCAGACTACGGCGGTGAACGACATTAGCCAAGCCACGGAGTTGACGTTTAACCGGGAGATTTTGCAGCAGTGGGGGACTAAAGCGTACATCATCACTCCCCTATTCCAAGGGGAACAACTGTGGGGATTGCTGGGGGTGTATCAAAACAGTGAACCCCGCACCTGGGAAGAGGGCGAGGTTAAACTCTTGGCGCAGATGGCAACTCAGTTAGGGATTGCTCTCCAGCAAGCGCAATCTTTGGAACAAGTTCAGGAACAGTCCCAGCAATTGATGGCGGCGGCGCAACGGGAGAAAGCGGCGAAGGAAGAATTACAACAGGGGGTGATTCAACTGCTAATGGCGGTACGTCCGGCGTTACAAGGGGATCTGACGGTGCGAGCGCCGATTACCGAAGATGAAGTGGGAACGGTGGCGGATGCCTATAATAATACCCTGCAAAGTTTGCGGGGGATTGTGAAACAGGTACAGGATTCCTCGCGCCAAGTGGCACAAACCTCCCAAGCCAGTGAAACCGCGATCGCGGGATTGGCGCAGCAAGCCCAACGCCAGTTCCAGGCGCTGGAAAACACCTTGGGACAGATTCAGACGATGGTGAATTCCACTGAAGCAGTGGGGGCTAGCGCTCAACAGGTGGAAGAAGCGGTGCAACAGGCGAACAAAACGGTTCAAGCTGGGGATGAGGCGATGAACCGCACGGTGGATGGGATTATGGATATCCGGGAAACTGTGGCGGAAACCAGTAAGCGGCTGAAGCGTTTGAGTGAATCGACGCAAAAGGTGTCGCGAGTGGTGAATTTGATTAGTAACTTTACGACTCAAACCCAGTTGTTGGCGTTAAATGCGTCAATTGAAGCTACCCGCGCGGGTGAGTATGGACGAGGGTTCGTCGTGGTTGCGGATGAAGTCCGTTCTCTGGCGCGTCAATCGGCGGAAGCGACGACGGAGATTGCCCAATTGGTGCAGGAAATCCAGATGGGTACGGCTGAGGTGTCATCGGTTATGGAAACGGGGATTCAGCAGGTTGCATCGGGTACAAACCAGGTGAATGAAGCGCGGGAGTATTTGTATGCGATCGTGGAAGCTACGAGTCAGATTAGTCAGGTGGTAGCGGGAATTACTCAAGCGACTCAAGTTCAGAGTCAGGAGTTACAGTCGGTTACCCGAACCATGACTCAGGTGGCGACGATTGCTAATCAAACGGCGGAAAATTCGATGGAGATGTCTTCATCGTTCCAAGGTTTGTTGACGATGGCGCAAAATCTGCAAATGAGTGCGGATCAGTTCAAGGTTGAATAGTCCTTGGTCAGTTATCAGTTATCAGTTGTCATTGATGCTGTAGGGGCGGGTTTGACGATTATCGTTTTTTCTCTCACTCAGATGTGAGTAAACCCGCCTCTAAACCCAACCATTTAGCCCATTTCTTTTTGTCACAGATAGGGTCAAAAATAGGAGTTTGTCTCTGGGGGACCAGCCCCCCAGACCCCCCGATGGGGGACGAGCGCCTCCCCCATACCCCCCGCGCAACGCTTCGCTTGACTATATCTGATCGGGTGGTCTTCATCTGTAAATAATGTAAATAAGGATGTCAATAAGGTTTCATCTTTGGAGATAATAATGTCGCTCAAAGCCTGATTTTAAAAGGTTTTAGGTGCCTTGTCATTCCTTCAGCCCGCCCCTACAAACCAGAATTATTGAGCCTAGCGTTGGGTCAAAATTCAACACTTAGTCAGGGCGGGTTTTGTACCAAGGTTATCAGCAATAGCCAACAGAAAGTCCCTAAACCCGCCCCTACAAACCAGAATTATTGAGCCTAGCGTTGGGTCAAAATTCAACACTTAGTCAGGGCGGGTTTTGTACCAAGGTTACTATCAATCGCCAACAGAAAGTCCCTAAACCCGCCCCTACATATCCCCTACACATTCAAGAGTTTCCCTATGAATGATCCAAATATTCGTGAACAAAGTTACCACTATTTTCTGGAAGAAGCGCCAGAACTTATGGGTATTATCGAACAAGAATTACTCGATCTACGGACTAATTTTAGTGTCAACAAAGTCCACCATTTAATGCGAACCACTCACACCCTAAAAGGGGCGGCGGCGAGTGTGGAGTTGGACACGATTAAAACGGTGGCTCACTCGTTGGAGGATATCTTTAAAACTCTGTTTAATCCCGATGTGGTGATTGATGCGGAGGTGGAGGCGTTACTGTTTGAGGGCTATGAATGTTTGCGGCTACCCCTGACGGCGGAAGTGATGGGGGGAAAGATTAATGAGGCGGAAGTTCTCGATCGCACGGCGGCGGTGTTTGCGAAGTTGCAGGAAAAGCTGGGCGATTGTTTTGACCAACAAGCGAATATTCCGAGTTCGTTGGAGTTGGGATTTGATGTCACTCAATCCATTTTTGAGGTGGGGGTGAGTCAGCGGTTGGATCAAATTACTGAGGCTTTGGCGAGTAATGATCCGTCAGTGATGGCGGATACCTTGCGATCGCAGGCGGAGGTGTTGCTGGGTGTGGCGGAATCGATGAATTTACCGGGATTTGCGGCAATTGCCAGTAGTGCGATCGCGGCGTTGGAGAATTATCCGGATCAGGCGGAAATGATTACTCAGATCGCTCTAGCTGACTTCCAGGCGGGACAAAAGGCGGTGCTGGATGGCGATCGCACTCAAGGGGGTCAACCCTCTCAATCCCTGCAAGAATTGGCGGGTGTGGTGGATGGTGATCTAGAGGATGCTGCGCCAGTCGCCGCGCCAGAGAATGTCTGGGAAGCGGATCTGAGTGATTCAGAGGTTAGTGAAGAGTTGGCGGCGTCTGATACATACGCGGCGGATTCAGCTTACTCCGATGAAGAGTTTTCGCAACGTCCGATCACTGATTCGGCAGATTTTCAACTGGATGCGACGGATTTGACGCCTTTACTGGATATCGATATCAATGAGTATGAGGATTATAGTGTATCCGAACCGGAGACAGAAGGGGTTGAGGAACCCGATTCGGCTGACTTATTGGATAGTGTTTGGGGAAATATCTCGGTTTCCGAATCAACAACGGAGGAGGATGTTCCGGTAGAATCTGAATCGGAATCCGAAGAAGTGTTTCCCGTCTTCAAAACTCCAGCCCATAATTTTCAGGACTCAATCCCAGAATCTGTACCGACTCCTCCAGTAGACGCGGAAGAACCGTTAACGGATTATGTTTTACCTTCGCCACGGGTACAACAAGAATCGGTTCCGGAAACGCAGCCGCAAACGGTGCGGGTGAATATTGATCATTTAGAACATTTGAATTATTCCGTTGGGGAACTCTTAACCTACCAAAATCGCCAATCCCTCCAGGATGAGCAATTGCAATCAGCGGTGCGTTTGGTATTAACTCGGCTGCAACAGCATCAACAACTTTTGGATGAGTTGCAAGATTGGCATGACCGTCAATTGCATCGATCGCAACAAAAACGGATGAGTCTCAGGGGAAGAAAACGCCGAGAAGCGATTCAAGAAAAGCCGTCATTGGCTTGGCAAAATCCCCAGACGACAATCCCCAATTACTTTGACCCGTTAGAACTGGATAGTTATAACGAACCGCAGCTTTTAATCCAGTCGCTGATGGATGATACCGCCCAACTGACGGAAGCAACGGAGTCAATTGAAGTTTTTGCCAGTCAATTTAATCAAACCTTTGACAAACAACGGCGACTGTTAACCAGTATCCGGGATACCTTGATGGAGGCGCGACTGTTACCGTTAGGCACTTTATTTAGACGGTTTCCGCGAGTGTTACAACAGTTAGAAGTCACCCACAATAAATCTGTGGAACTCTACATGGATGGGACAGAAGTGTTAGTGGATAAAGTGGTGGTGCAGAAACTTTATGACCCCTTACTGCACCTGATCCGAAATGCCTTTGATCATGGGATTGAATCGCCAGAGGTTCGCCAAGAATCCGGCAAAACCCGTCAGGGTACTATTGCCATTGATGCCTATCACCAGAATCGGTATTTGGTGATTGAAGTTCGGGATGATGGGCAAGGGTTAAACTTTGAGAAGATTCGCCAACGGGCGGTAGAACAGCGCTTAATTGATGCTGAAAAAGCCAGACAGTTGTCACCTGCTGAACTGGCGGAGTTTCTGTTTGAACCCGGTTTTTCCACCGCTTCCGGGTTAAGTGATTTATCCGGGCGGGGAATTGGGATGGATGTGGTGCGTTCTCAGGTGGAATCCCTGCAAGGATCAGTGACGGTATATTCTCAACCGTATTATGGAACAACCTTTCGGCTGCAAATCCCCCTAAATTTGACGATCGCCAAGCTACTGTTGATGGAGGCGGGAGGTCAAACTTATGCTTTACTCTCAGATGCGATCGAACAAATCATTATCCCGCCACCGGAACGACTGCGCTGCTGGGATGAGGGGAAAGTGCTGCGATGGGGTACTGGCAAGGATGAGCAACTAATTCCGATTTTTTCCTTGGCAGAGGTGTTAGATTACCATATTCCTCAACCGAAAACCTTAGTGTTATCCTCTCAACGCCCGTTAGTTGAGCAAACTGCGAAAATGTCGGTGATTTTGATCCGGTGTCAGAATCGGCTATTAGGCTTGGAAGTCAACCAGCTTGTCGGGGAACAGGAATTAGTGATTCGTCCCTTGGGATCGATGATTGCACCTCCAGATTACGTGTATGGCGGCTGTATTCTGGCAGATGGTGGGTTAGCCCTGGTGCTAGATGGGACCACATTAATGCAGTCGATTGCGGATCAGCAGACGGCAAAATCCCCGCCAGAGTTTACCGCTGATTTTCAATCCTCAATGGTGGCTTTAACGGGTTCCACCTCTGTTGCATCCGATCGCAACCAGCGACAATTATCTCCCTCCCGCCCAGCGGCGTTACCTGCTGCACCTGAACCGCCACCCCCTACGCCAACCCCCAGGCGATCGCCCCAACTTCTACTGGTTGTGGATGATTCGATTACTGTGCGTCAAAGTTTAACGTTTACGTTACAAAAGGCGGGTTATCAGATTCTCCAGGCAAAGGATGGGTATGAAGCCATTGAACAACTGCAAAATCATGGAGAGATTCAAGTAGTTATTTGTGACATTGAAATGCCGCGCATGAACGGATTTGAGTTTCTCAAATACCGCCAACAGGAGCCAGAACTAGCCAAGATTCCTGTTTTGATTTTGACCTCTCGCAGTAGCGAAAAGCATCGTTTAATTGCCACTGAGTTAGGGGCGAATGATTATATCACTAAGCCCTTTCTCGAACCTCAGTTGTTAGAGACCGTGCAGCAATTTATCAAGGCTTAGATGGTTATAACGTTCTGATAAATTTCCACCTGGAGAGGGATAAACGTGCTGCTGTATTTTGCATTCTGTCCTTTATCAACCAATAAACCATGACCAGTGACACCCAAAAATATATCGTCTTTAAGATTAGCGACTGTCTAATTTCACTGCCCATGGATAATGTGTTAAAAGTGCTAAACACACCATCCAATGAGAGTGGTTGGAATGCCATGGGATTACTGCAAATTGGAGATTATACGATTCGGATTGTTGATTTACATCAACAGTTAAATCCTGACTATGACACTAATTCAACCAACTTGCAATCCTTTTTAGTCATTACCAACCCCATAGAAGGCGATCTTTTTGGCATTATCGTTGATGAACCGCCCAATTTAATTGAATTAAATCCTGACCTAATTCGTAAGTTACCTAAATATAACCGTCGCTTACCGATGGTGAGTCATGCGGCGGTTCTCCAGGAGAATGAGAAAAAAACGACAATTTTTATGTTAGATTTATTTGAATTATTTAATCCAGTTGCATAAAGTTTGTCATTTGTCCTTTGTAAGCGTTTGAAGAACCGTATAACCGTAGGGTGCGTTAGGCGTAATCAATTATATTGATCATCCTGTTAATGGAAATGTCGCCGTAACGCACCATTATTCTGGTCTATCTACCCCGTGTTTTCCCAGTGATAACATTTGAATAAAAAGTCTTGATTCAGGAACATAGCTAAAAATTCTGTCTACACTGTCTGGTGTTATGTAGTTTAGTGCCTTCTCTTCAAAATCTTGATCTCGAAGCCGTCGCAAATCATCAGTTCCATAGAGGAGTTGCTTCAACTCTTTAGGTTTCTTACCATAGTACTGAATAGGAGGTTGTTTGGCAGCCGCCACAAAAACTTCAGAAGAAGGAAAGCAGACTAGAGATAGTAGGACTGGTAAATATTGACAAGGATAGCCTTCTCGCGATTTAAGAGCGTAGAACTTATCTATTGCTCCCATAAAGATTTTAGATATACTAAAACTCCAATCTTTAAAATAGTCCTCAGGACTGGATAAAGATTTCTCTGCATCAGTTGTAATTAACAAAATGTCTCGATTATAAAGTTCGCCAATACCCACTTCAGTTTCAAAATCAGAAAAGGCAGCGACTAAAGTATTTGTGATATTGTTTTGAAGTTCAGATGCAGGTTCACTAGGTAGATAATAATTCTGTGACCGAGTTGCTGACTTCCAGTAACGATCGACATAATCTCGTACTGTTTGTCTACTTAATTTGCAAATATTAAAACTCGTCGTATTGAATGTTCCGTTAAGTAGAACACATTGAATAAACTTCTCGAAAATAGCCCGATCAGTTTCTCCATCCCCCACAATGCCTATATTTCTCATCAGTGTCGCCTTTACCCAATTGTTCCCGAATACCAAAGTTCTGCCAGTTGGTATTTAGGAAGTTCCACGACGCGCTTGCCATCCTCACGTTCTATAATTTCTCCTTCAACAGTACCTATTCCGACTAAGGTATCAAGAGATGTGTTGAGATTGCTGACGTCACTCCTCCGGCTACGTTTATCTAAACGAACCGTGTAAACATGATCAAGATGATCATGAAATTCTCTTAGAACAGAAGGGCTATTGGATGTAATGATGAACTGGGAAGAATACCCTTCAGAACTTGGGGATGTCATTTGCCATATCCATCTCATTAGTTCTTGAATGTTGCCAGGATTAATGCCATTTTCAATTTCCTCTAGAAGAATTAACGTTGGAGGGCGTCGCAGAGAAGCTAAGAGACTAATTGCCGCCGCTTTCATAAAGCCATCTGACAAAACCTCTGGTGGAAATTCCTCTACAATTCCTTGACGCCCTAAATCAAATTCCCAAACTAGGCGAGAGCGTTGATCATCATACCTGACTCCCTGAAAACTTGGTTCAAACCGTCGCATTAAAGCCGTAAATCTTGTAAATGTACGCTCATCATTTTCTTTTAGATATTTAATGATAGTCTGAAGATTACGACCCGTGTCTCCTAATTTGGACGGGATTCTTATTTTAGGCTGAGTTTGACGGTCTTCAGGTTCTAAGCCACTTTCTGTATAATTTCCATCTTCATTTTGACCAACAGTGAACAAATCTTTGAGAAAAGCTGGCTGAAAATGATAGCTAAATGTGTTGGCAAAATCATCGAATAAGTTTCTGCATAATTCTTGTTCTGTATTTGTCAATAATTGATCGTCTTCGATTTTTTTTCTTAGTTGAATTGCACCTGAAAGCTTGCTGTATCCACTTTTAATACTCTTAGGTTCAGATGAATTGAAGAGCTGAAACTCTATTTTTTCTTTACAAGCTGCTTGTTCTTTTAGGCTTTCCTCTTTAAACAATTTCATGGAGTATTTAGCTTTCCCCTGGTTATTTGACCATGTAATAGAAAATTCTATGGATTCATCATCTTGAGCCAGCCTATATCTATGAGGATAGAGATCTCTTGCCGCTATGACTGTTTGATGGCGAATGTGATGATTAGGACGACCACGCCTAACCAGACCGCAGAAATGTTGTATCCCCGCTAGCAAATTCGTTTTACCCGAATTATTGTTGCCAATCAGGAGTGTTATTGGGTATAAATCTACAGTGGTTAACTTATGGGTTCTAAAGTTTTTAAGCGTTACTTGATGAAACATATTGATCTCTAGTACATAGGACTCTAAAAAAGAATTACACTTTAATCGTTAGGAAGTGCCAAACCTATCGAGTACAAGGCTAACGATAGAGGAGATATTACCCACTCTATCATTTTATATCATATCCGGTTAAACACCCCTAATAACGCAGGAATTGCCCTGTGTGAACCAATTTTACCTAAGGCATAGGCGGCATGATAGGAACAGAACCGTAGAACCGTAGGGTGCGTTAGGCGTAATCAATTATATTGATCATCCTGTTAATGGGAATGTCGCCGTAACGCACCATTATTTTGATCAAGGCAATGCCTACTTAATCGAAGGGCACGATAATATCGTGACCCTACCGAATCAATTCGCTCTCAACAATGGTGGACTAGGCACTCGAATTAGTCAGAACCGTAGGGTGCGTTAGGCGTAATCAATCATATTGCTCATCCTGTTAATGGAAATGTCGCCGTAACGCACCATTATTTTGATCAAGGCAATGCCCACTTAATCGAAGGGCACGATAATATCCACCCGTGTCAACTTAAGCTGAACCCCTCACCCCCAGCCCCTCTCCCACACCGGCTATGCATTACCCACATCTTTCTTAAACATTGTGCGATCGCGTCACGATCTGGCGGGACTGAGCGCAATTGTGTAGTCCAAGTCAGTACAATTGCTGGTTTACAGATGCGATCGGGTTACGGGATGGGATTGCCTGACTG